>JBKKBQ010000105.1:0-5165 GCA_046714015.1 Nitrospira sp. | reverse complement strand
ATCGAAGACCTCGCACACCATCAGGCGGAGCAACTTCCGGACCGAGCTTGCAGAGCGAAAAGATTGGCGTTCTCTCGACCAGCGATTGGTGGCCGTTACGATTTCTTCAGGGTTTAGCACGAAGGATTGGGACGAAGGTAATTAGCTAATCTGCAGCAGGCAACGCTGTATCTGTTTCTTCAACCGGTGTATCGGAACGAGTACAACGGGATAGCCGGTGGCTTGCTCATTGCCACAGGGATGGTCGTGAAGTGTACTGTCTAGGTGAGTGGACTGGCCGTCCGTTCTAACATTGCGGCGCACGCCTTTCGAGACGCGTATTGACCAAGAGATTCCCGACTTCCTCGAATGGCACGGACATTAATGAATACATGGGGACTGACATGACTACCAACTTATTTGGAACCGGACTAAACGAGTCATCAGGGCCGGGAAGGCTCAACGATCCGGAACCGGACTTCGTCCACATAGGAATAGGCGGAGGTCTGTTCTCCGGCAAAGAGGCCGCAGCGGTAGTAGCCAGGCGCCCATCCGCTTTTTGGAGAGGTGAGAAGAAAATAACCGGAACGATCGTTCATGGTAGTCATGACGCGATCCTGTACCGTCACCTGGGGGTCTTCGGTCATGTCTGGCGTTTCCGGAGCGCATCGTGCGGTCAGCGGCACGACGTCGAACGAATCTGACACCAGCCTAAAGACCAAGTAGAACTCCGGTTGTGTGGCAGGAAACGTATCTCCTGGATGCAACGGGATGAACTCGTGGGCGCCGGTTGGAAAATCGTCCCGCACCACTTTGCCGGCCGGAATCACAAATCGAAACCAGCTGAAATCAGCATCCCGCCCAGCAATCGCCGCCCCGCTATCCAGAGCCTTCTGTGGCTTCATCCTTTCGACGGCCTTCGCAAAGAGGGCATCTTCAGACGGTGCGGATGTAGGGTCGCCTGATTGCTTCTCCGCCTTCGCCTCCTCCTCTTTCACCTTCGCCAGCTCAGGAACATGGGGCCTGACCTTGTCGAGCCAGCGAGCAATCTTGTCCTTCGCAAGTACGCGGGTGCCGGCCGGCAACGCTACATGCTTGTTGGTCTCTTCAAATTCAACGGCTGTGTCATAGAGGATCTGAAAGTGAACGAAGGCTTCTTCCCACCGCTCTAACTCGACATAGCACTGCCCCATCCGATAGGTCGTGTCCGCAAAGTCCTCCTCGCTCGGATTCAGATTCGACAAGTTCCCGAACATGGCGAGCGCATCCTCGCACCGTCCGAGCTGCATCAGCGTCAGCCCCAACTGGTGCGTCGCAATAGGATCGCTGGGATTGAGCGCCAGCAACCTGCGATAGATTGGCTCTGCATCCTGAAAGCGACCTGCTTCGAACAGCTTCCAGGCCTCCGAACGAATAGCAGCCCATTCTTTCAGCTGAGTCGCAGTGGCAGTCGGCGTCAGCACCGGCGTGAACCGCCGTCCTCGTTCCATCGACTCATACAATTGTGCAAGTTGGTTCTTGGCCGGCAGCTCGAGCGGAGACCCAGGCGCCACATGCTGGAGCACATGCTGAAGATCGGCATCCGCTCCTTGGTAATCCAGCACGTCAAAGCGCGCACGAGCCAACGCCAGTCGCCAACCCAGTAACTCCGGTTGAAGCTCCACCGCCCGCTGGTATGATTCCAGCGATTCTTCCAACCGATCGAGCTTTCGCAGTTCCTGCGCCAGTCGCCAGTGGGTAAGCGGATTCTTGGCATCGATCTGCGCGATATTGCGCAGCTCTGCAAGAGCCTCCTCTTCCTGCCCCCAGCGAACCAGCAGTCCCCATTTTGCCCAGTGGACATCCAGGGCCGCTGGCTCCACTGCGAGGACCTTGTCGTAGGCCTGAACGGCTTCCTTGGGGTCTCGAAACGTGGAGAGAATTTCGCCGTGCAATCGATGCAACGTCAACGCCTCCGGATGGGTACGGATGCCCTGGTCCAGGAGTTCAAGCGCCGTCGTGATCGCTCCGCTTTCCCATGCGGCTTTGGCCTGTTCAGAAATTTGATCAGCCGGCGGCCTAGGTTCATCCCCTACGGCAGCACAGGGACCAGCCATCAGAACCAGCGTCAGCGGTATCATCACAAGAACAGCGCCGGCACGGAATCGTTGTCGACCGACAGAATCTTGCGTGACAGATGACACCATCATGTTCCCGTCTTGAACTCCATTGCGATTGAAACCAACTATATCAAGAAGCAGGAAGAATATATCGGTCTCGGCTTCAGCAATAGCGCCTCATGCGAATCGCCCTTGCCGTGGTTCATTCTCTTCCTTGACCCCCCTTCATGATTTCGCTACTCTGGCTTCAAACAAACCCTGGAAGACAATTCTACCGGAGGTGAAGCGTGATTCTGGTCACAGGTGGCGCCGGATATATAGGGTCTCACACTTGTGTTGAGCTGCTCCAGGCGGGACACGACATTACCGTCTTCGATAATTTCTGCAACAGCCATCCCGAATCGCTTGAGCGTGTGCAACGGATTACGGGGAAGCGATTCCGCCTCATCCGAGGAGACATCCGCGACCGGGCGGCGCTGGTGACGGCGTTGCGCGGAAGCGGCGCGGAAGCGGTGATTCATTTTGCCGGGCTCAAGGCCGTCGGCGAGTCAGTTCAGCAGCCGCTGTCCTACTATGACAATAATGTCGTTGGCTCGTTGCATCTGGTGGAGGCCATGGGAATCTGCGGGGTCAAGACGCTGGTATTCAGTTCATCCGCAACCGTATACGGCGATCCGCAGCGGCTGCCGCTGACAGAAGATCATCCACTCTCCGCAACCAATCCCTATGGACAAACGAAACTGACCGTGGAGCAGATGCTGCGGGACCTGCAGCGAAGCGACACCTCGTGGCGCATCGGGATTCTTCGCTACTTCAATCCGGTCGGGGCGCATGCGAGCGGATTGATCGGCGAAGATCCCCAGGGCACGCCGAACAACTTGATGCCCTTCGTGGCACAGGTGGCAGTCGGTCTCCGCCCGCACCTGAACGTGTTCGGTGATGACTACGCAACCCCGGACGGCACCGGTGTGCGCGACTACATTCATGTCGTGGATCTGGCCATCGGACATCTCAAAGCGTTGGACGCACTCGGACGATCAACACACGCAGCAGAATGCCTCACGGTCAATCTCGGAACCGGGACTGGTTACAGCGTGCTGGAAATTGTGCGGGCCTTCGAGCGGGCCAGCGGCAAGCAGACAGCGTACACCATCGCGCCTCGTCGACCAGGCGACGTCGCAGCCTGTTATGCCGACCCCGGCAAGGCGGCTGCCCTTCTCGGTTGGCGGGCCGAACGCAGTCTTGCCGACATGTGCGCCGACGCGTGGCGGTGGCAAAGCCTCAATCCTCAGGGGTACAATCCTCTCCGAACAGCGATCTAAGCCGCGCCTGTGACGCGCCACGGCACCTCACGATCATCGTGCAGCGTGCGGGTGCATGATACACTGCCCCATCAGATGTTCGACGTCATCCTCTATCAACCGGAAATCCCCCCCAATACCGGCAATATCATCCGCCTCTGCGCCAATACCGGCGTCCGACTCCATCTCGTGAAGCCGTTGGGTTTTTCTTTAGACGATAAACAATTGCTGCGCGCCGGCTTGGACTATCATGAGTTTGCGACGATTGCCACGTACGACGGCTGGACCGAGTGTGCACAGCACTTCAAGGATCGCCGTTTGTTCGCCGTCTCCACAAGAGGCACCAGGCGTTATGACCACACCACCTATGCGAAAGGCGACGTGTTTCTTTTCGGACCGGAGACACGCGGGCTCCCGACCGCGCTGCGCGAATCGGTTGCGGAGGAACGGCGTATCCGTTTACCGATGTGCCCGGAGAGTCGCAGCCTCAATCTCTCGAATGCTGTCGCAGTAGTGGTGTATGAAGCCTGGCGGCAGATAGGTTTTGAAAACGGGCTCTGACGTTCGTTTGTTGCGCAAAAGGGCTGCATGGCCTCGGCATTCTCCCACGCGTTCGTTGCCCTCGCACTCGGTAAGGCTTCCCACCATCCCATCTTGACCTGGCCTGTTTTGCTCATGGGCATGATCTGCTCAACCATCCCGGATCTGGATGTCATCGGCTTTTCCTTCGGCATCCAATACAGCGACCTCTGGGGCCATCGTGGCTTGACCCATTCAATCTTCTTCGCCGCGCTGTTCAGTACCGCTCTCACAGCCGTGTGGCACAGGCAGAAATCGTCAGCAGCGAAGGCAGGAATAGGCGTCTATCTCTTCCTCTGTACGGCTTCACATGGTGTTCTCGACGCGATGACAGATGGAGGGCTGGGCGTGGCGTTCTTCTCTCCGTTCGATCCTACCCGGTACTTCTTCCCATTTCGACCGGTCGTCGTCTCTCCCATCGGGATTGGCGACTTCTTTAATGGAAACGCATTGGTAATCCTGGCCAGCGAAGCTACGTGGATCTGGCTGCCCACAGCTACGTTGTTCCTCATTCTGAGAGGGTTTCAACAGGTGTGGATTGATCGATACTCGCGGAACGGTTAAGAACCAATCGCCTGATCCATGAGAGCAGTGAGGAACTGCCGTTACATCATTAGGCTCAACGCAGATTCACCCGCACGAATCTGCGTTGAGCCATTATTGCTAACACGAATTCCAATGGGATCGCATATCAAGCAAAGACAGGTGAGCGGGTGGTCCCAGCTATGGCCGCGGTATTTTGAAAACCTGCCGATGCCTCCGATGGACGAACACAACTTCGCCCTCGCGAAGATCGAGCTCGCGATACCGCTCCTTTGTCAGTTCCGCCTCGATGGCCTGTGCTGATCCCTGGACAAGCAATTCGGGCCGGACACGCGATCCGGCTGTGAGGACATACCGCACTCTGGCCTCCGTAGGAGCCACGCGCTGCACCTGAGCCAAGAAAGACTTAGATGCCGGACTTCAAAGACGAGGCAACTCACGACCGAAAGAGCAATGCATGCGGGTTGAAACGGCTAAATGGTCTATTGCCACGTTCGTTGCTTGATCGCCTTGGTTTGGATGGTGGCCGATGTGCGCATTTGCGCCTGGACAACATCGCTCCCGGGCGGCACGCTCTGCGTCAGCCACACCTTAACGTCTATAACGTCTATGACGGAGCCTCGGCGCTCGTAATTCGTCCCAGATCCGTGGCCCCGGCATAGAT
>JBKKBQ010000104.1:0-3411 GCA_046714015.1 Nitrospira sp. | reverse complement strand
GGAACTTGTAGCAGAGTGCCGGCGTCACCGTGCGGGAGACCAAGAACGAAGTGAAGAGTGCAATTGCGATCGTCACGGTCAAGGGGATCAGCAACAGGCGCGCGATGCCGACGACAAAAAACATCGGCAGAAAAACCACCACCGTCGTGACCGTCGAGGCAAAGATCGGCATCGCGACTTCCCGAGCGGCCGCAAGGATGCTTTGCCACCGGTTGGAATTGGCATTCAGATGGCGCTGGATGTTCTCCAGCTCCACGATGGAGTCATCCACCAGCCGGCCAATCCCTAGTGCGAGCCCGCCAAGCGTGAAGACGTTAAGGGTTTGACCGGTAAAATAGAGAACGATAAACGTCACGAGCATGGAGAGCGGTATGGCCACGGAAATGATCATCGTGCTTGTGAGGTTGCGCAGGAAAATGAGAATCACCGCTGCGGCCAACAGCGAACCGTGAAGGGCCTGCTCGATCAGATTGTGGATGGATTGACGGATATAGAGAGATTGATCGAACGAAATACCGAGTTTCACGCCTTCGGGGATGCCGAACATCTTGGGGAGGGCTGCGCGCAGGGCATCCACAACTTCGACTGTGTTGGCAATCGGTTGCTTGTTCACACGAAGAAAGACGGATCGGGCTCCATCGGCATGAACGATATTGGTTTGGATGTCGGAGGAGTCTGTCACGGTCCCTACATCCCGCACGCGGACGGGGTTGCCCTGCTGATTCACCTTCACGATGACGTCCTGGATCGGCTCGACCGTTCGGAACTGATTGTTCGTAAAAACGTTATAGTCAAGGTTGCCGGCTTTGATGTCGCCGGAAGGCAAAATCAAGTTGGCGGCTTTGACAGACTTGACGACGTCGAGAATCGAGAGTCCGCGTGCGCTGAGGAGAGCCGGATCAAGATTGATATTGATCTGACGGATCTTGCCCCCCTCGACAGTGGCTGCCGCAACATTGGCGATCTGCTCAATCTGTGGGGCGATCGTGTTGTACGCGAGATCATAGAGCGCCCGCTCGTCCAGCTTATCGCTCGATACCGAAACGATCGAAACCGGTATGTTGGAGACGTCGAACTTGACAATAAAGGGCTGCAGAATGCCTGGTGGGAGGCTGTTCAAAATCTGGGTAATGCGCTGCATCACCTCCATTTGACCCACGTTAATGTCGGCTCCCCAGTTGAACCAGATCTGGACGGCTCCGAGGCCTTGCTTGCTGAATGATTCGACATGTTCGACATTGGAGGCGGAACTGACGGCTTTTTCGATCGGGTAGACGACGCTCTGTTCGATGTCGAGAGGAGGCGCTCCTTTATAAATGACACCCACGAAGGCGACCGGAACCTGAATTTGCGGGAAGAGATCAACCGGCAAACGCTGGAGAGATGTGAGTCCTAATACCACCATCGCAAGTGACAGCATCAGGATGCCGATGCGATTGCGTAGTGCGAGTAGGGTCAGCCACATAGCGCAAGTGCTGAGTGCTGAGAACTGAGGGCCGAGTTGAAAATCATCTGAAGAACGCGGGTATCGATCAGGTAACTGGTTCCAGTATTCAACCGAGTACTCAGGACTCAGCACTCACGACGTCGGAAGCGGTCGGGTTTGGACGGAGGTGCCGTCGTGCACCAAGTCTTTACCGGCGACGATGACTTGTTCATCACCCGTCAACCCTTTCGTAATTTCTACCAGGTTGCCGCTAGAAGCACCGATCTCGACATCTACTCGCTGGGCTTTCCCCTCTCGAACGACGTAGATATATTGCGTATCTTCCAGTCGACTGACGGCATCAATGGGAATCTGCAATGCTTGGTGATGGGTTCCCACCCTGACCTCGACTCGGGCAAACATCCCGCCTTTTAATCGACGATCCCTATTCGGTAAGTCGATTTCCACCGTCATGGTACGGGTCGCGCGATTCAAGGCCTGGACGATACGTGTGACGGTTCCTTCGAACACGTGGTCTGGGTACGCTTCGGCACGGAGCTTGGCCTTTTGGCCTATCTTCACCAGCGGAATGTCGCGCTCGACGACTTCGATCAGCACACGGACCGTATTGATGTCGTGCAGGCTCATGATGCCTCGCGACATGGTCGAGGTGCTCGCCGTGGCGCTGCTGACATAGGCCCCGGTATCTAAATTTCGTTCGGCGATATAGCCGGGAAATGGGGCTCGGATGTAAGAATAGGCGAGGTTCGTCTCCGCCTGGGCCTGGGCCACCTCCATTTGGTTGACCTGTGCTTGGAGGGACTCGTGTGCGGCTCCGGCAGCGTCGAAGTTCACCTGCGCATTATCCAGGTCTTGCTGTGAGACAAATTGGTCTTTGAGGAGGGTCTGCATGCGATCGAACGTCAGTTTGGCGTTGCGAACCACCGCATTCTGTTGTGAGACCTTCGCCTTGGCAGCCGACAGGTTGGCTTTTGCCTGATTGACGGCGTGTTGATAGTCGGTATGATCGATTTCAACGAGTAACTGATTCATCCTGACAAAATCGCCCTTGTCGACATGCAGTTTGGCGATGTATCCGTCGACCCGTGAGAAGATGTTGACGACTTGATTGGGCGAGATATCCGCAGTGTAGGCCAGACGAATATCGACATCCTGTCGTAGCGGAGACAGAATGCCTACCGTAATGAGCCGTGCCGTCTTCGTGTCGGTTTTGGCACCCGTGCTCAGACGAAAGACGACAAGAGCCGTGATCGCAATGACGATGATGATTCCGAGCGTTACAAGTGGATGTCGGATGAGTCGAGTCATGGTGGTGCCTGTCGGCTACGAGTCCGGCGACCGCCGGACGAGCCCACCGAGGAAAATGGAGACATATTCAACCACTGTTGCTTCATGAGACAGATGCATGGGTAATCCCAAGATATCGTGCAGGAGCCGATGGTGGAGGATGACCCCGAAAAAGGCTCTGGCGGCAAGCACTGGATCGACCGGACGGAACGCGCCATCCTCGATGCGTCGTCGAATGTAACCGGCGAGTAGATCGTGAAAGACTCGATACTGCCGCTGAAAAAACATGTCGGACAGCTCATGACCTTCCAAGGCACTGAAAAGGAGCAGGCGAAGCAGCGTCGGATCTGTGCCTTTTCTGATTCGATAGCTGGCGAGCAACGTGAAGAGCCGTTCATCATCCCGTTTCGTGGTTGCTTCTTCGACGGCTTCTCGCAACCCGGAGTAGTGAGCCTTTTCTGCAAGAATTGCGGTGTACAGCGCATGCTTGGTCGGAAAGTGTTTGAAGAGCAGCGCCTCACTGACACCGGCAGCCTTGGCGATTTGTTTGGTGGTGGTTCCGGTAAAGCCCTTTGCGGCAAACAACGATGTCGCAGCGCTGAGCAGGCTGGCCTGTCGTTCGTGCCCTGAGGCTCGTGAAGGTTGATACCGTTGGCGAGAGGAACTTCTTGCTCTAT
>JBKKBQ010000103.1:0-6808 GCA_046714015.1 Nitrospira sp. | reverse complement strand
GCTGTACGGCATGGGAACCGATCTTGGAGACCTTGCCGTCCAAGTCCTGGCCCGATTTCAATTTGACTTTCCCCCGCTTTCCGAGCTGTTGTTCGAGCACAGACTTGATGACATCTGGGCCACGGTTGGTTCTTCTCCTGCCGCCACTTTAACCGTTCCGGCAAAGCCTAGGCCGAAGATCAATGCTAGGGCGCAGACCACGACCATCATTCGTCGCTCCATGAGATCCTCCTTATGGATGAGTATGCGCCGCGCCATACCGGCAACTGAGCATACCGCGCGCATGACAGAATGTCACCTGTCCCCATGCACAACCATCACCTCCACAGACAGTAGAACACACATGCTTTGAGCCTCAGTGGAAATGAGGCCGGAGAAAAATCCGCGGGATCCTGTGCTCACAGTGAAGCAAGCATCTCAAGGGTTCGTTCATCGGACAATTATGATGGGCTGATTCCGCCATGAAAAAAAGGACTTAGATGGACCCGGCTGATCAAACGCAGGCCGTCGATACCGTCCAACGACTATCAGGCACATGTCCTATGTCGAAGGAGGAACGATGCTGACCGACACAACCTGACTGAGTGAGACTGAACGGCGATTTGCAGAACCAAAACCCCGCGTGAGGACAGTGTCCCGCTCATTCGCACAGGACATCTTCTGCAGGAGGACTCGCCGGAGCTGGCTCAAGCGCGAAAGTCAAATGATCGAATCTGCGTGCGTCCGATCGCGAAAGGCATGCGAACCGGCGTCTACTTTGTCCATGTCGCTGCCATGCGACGCGTCCTCACCGAACCGCGCCTGACACTCTTACACGCAATTCAAACGCGACGTCATCAGTCGATTGCGGCGTTGACATGTTGGCCACACGAGACTTCAAGAACGTCCGTGAGGATGTCACAATTCCGAGCGATCTGAGAGTTATTGAGCTGCACGCTGTCCACGCGTCCGGAGTGGCAGGCCCTCACTGTTCCCTATCAGTACATTCAGTTTGAGATTGCGGTCTAAAGAACGGAATATGAAACAGGAGTATGATTTCTCACGTGCCATGGTCCCCACCTAATCTTCCGTCCGCTCGCTCAGTGCTTACCCCTGACACTCCTCTCCGCGTGGTCCTCGTACTTCTCCTGGATATTCTGAGATACGATGAACTTCTCATTCTCCGAGGCAGAAAAGAACCCGCCCCCTTAACTCTCTCTCGGAAGATTCAACAGTCTGTGCGCTTGCTCGCCCAAACAACGACTCCCGACCCTTATGTTCGACCCATCAATCGATCCAATGTCCGCAGGCATTCCACTTCAACCAAAGCAGAAGCCACTCCTTGAGTGATCGATCGCCACTCTTTGAGCGCATTGGCTTGGCCTAGGATGATCCGCAAAATTGTTGAGGAATCGAGGTATGCGATCACCGCTCGCCTTAGCGTTCTTCCAACAGAAGTGCGACGATATCTCAACAAAGTTTCAAGAGCAGTCTTAGTAAGAGCTGTAAGGACGAGGGGCGCAAGCTACTTGGATTGAAACTGTGACGCGATCTCACCAGGCTTGAAGACACCCCGTTCGGTAATGATAGCGGTAATGAGTTCCGCTGGAGTCACATCAAAAGCAGGGTTGTAGACCACTACATCTTTAGGTGCGACCGGATGGCTGCCGTGGATAGTCGTGACTTCTGATGGATTTCGTTGTTCGATTAGAATCTCATCTCCAGATTTCGTCTTGAGATCGATGGTCGAATAGGGAGCCGCAACATAGAAGGGAATGTTGTGGGCTCTCGCCAAGACCGCCACGGAATAGGTGCCGATCTTATTGGCGACATCCCCGTTCGCTGCGATCCGATCAGCGCCGACAACACAGAGGTGAATTTTCCCCTGCCTCATGAGTGAACCAGCCATGTTATCGGTGATCAAGGTGACAGGTATCTTATCCTGCATAAGCTCCCACGCCGTGAGTCGAGAACCTTGAAGAACAGGACGAGTTTCATCGGCAATCACATGGATTTTCTTACCTTGTTCGTGTGCAGCGCGAATGACCCCGAGTGCGGTTCCATACCCTGCCGTCGCGAGCGACCCTGCATTACAGTGAGTCAAGACAGTCTGCCCATCTCGGATCAGCTCCGCTCCATGGCGCCCCATAGCTTTACAGAGCGCAATATCTTCTTCAAGTATCGCTTGAGATTCTATTTTAAGGGCCTGCTTGATTGCCAAGACTGGCTGATCTCGTAAGGACTCAAGCTTCTGCTTCATGCGCTCAATCGCCCAGAACAGATTCACGGCCGTTGGCCTAGTCGCCGCCAGGTCGTCACAGATTTTAACGACAGCTGGTGCAAAGGAAGAATAGTTCGTCGAATTGATCGCCTGCGCACCCAAGACGACACCCATTGCCGCCGTCACGCCGATCGCCGGCGCTCCGCGAACTTTCAACGTGCGGATGGCATCGGCCACCGTCTGATAGTCATGACAGTCCAGGAATTCCACGAATGCCGGGAGCCGGCTTTGATCAAGCAGACGGACAGCGCCGTCTTTCCATTCGACGGTGGGAACCATGGTGAGATCTTCTAGCGGGAACGGAGATGGAGTGCAAGCCCTATCTGCGGCGAGCCCTGATTTCCAACACCGTAAAGATCGCGGCGATCAAGCCAGCCTGAATGAGCAGTAGCACCGCCTCTGTCGTCCCGGCATGTCGGAGCGCCAATGCTCCCAGCCCGAGACAAATCGTGAAGAGAAAAATCATGGCAACGCTGGCTTGCCGTGAACCAAGGACCCGTTCCAGGCGATGATGGAGATGATCCTTTCCGACATAGTCCAGCCACTCTTTCACGGATGTGACCTTTCCTGTGAGGATGCGCTCCACGGTAATGTGGATCATGTCATAGATGAGTACCCCGAAGATCAGCAGCGGATTACTGAAGGACACGATCGGACTCGAATCCGCCCAATTGCCCTCCACGGCCAGACAGGCCAGCGTAAATCCAATGAACGTCGAACCGCCATCCCCTAAAAAAATGACGGCAGGCCTGGTCCCTCGAAAATTGTAGGGCAGAAACCCAAGGCCTGCTCCGATCATGGCAATGGCGAGCCAACCCAACCCCGCTTGGTGTGTTTCGAATGCGACGACACCCATAAACCCGGCCATGAGTACCGCCAGACCTGTCGCTAATCCGTCCATGCCGTCGAAGAAATTGAACGCGTTCGTAATCCCGACGATCCAGAAGAGCGTCAGAATCATGTTGGCCATATCACCGAGTGGCCCGGGCGGAAACAGGGTCAAGATCTTGCCCGAAGCAATGACAATGCCCGCCGCCGACAATTGTCCAACCAGTTTTACCGAAGCCGGCAACTCTCGAATGTCATCGATCACGCCGATGATCAACAGAAGAGAGCCGGCCACCAGAATGGCCACCATCCAATCGGGTACGATCGAGTTCAGCAGCAGGGAACCGATAAACCCGCCATACAGCGCGAGACCGCCAAGCCGTGGAGTGGGTAGGACGTGAATCTTACGATCAGCCGGGATATCGACTAGATTCCATCGATGGCCGATCCAGACCATCAGGGGGGTCAAAGCTCCGGTCCCGAGAGACGCAAATAGGAGGACGTAGAGCCACCGCAAGCCTTCAAGCTGAAAGAGTTCGCGCACAGAGGGAATGGCCAGCGCGATGGCCCCGAGTGCCGCGCCGGACACCACCGGCGTGATCCAGCGCCACGTCGTGACGTAGCATGGAGAAGCGAGTTCCGTTTCGAGTGCCTTCATGACCACTCCGAACGCAGCGCCACATGTACCTGGGCCACGTCTTCGTCCGTGAGCGACGGGAACAGCGGAATCGAGAGCGCCGTACGCTCCGCTTCCTCCGAGGCGGGGAAGCCGTCCAACTCTAGATAGCGATGGAGCGAACGGAACACCGGCTTCCGGCACTGAACTCCACGGCCTTCAAACCGTGCGATCACGCTGCTCAAACCGTCCACCTGATCGTGCAGATCCGGGATGCGCACCACGAACCGGTAGTACACGTGCGTGCGGCCGGCCGGTACGATCGGCTGCACGAGTCTGGTATCGTTCAGCGTCGCTCGGTATTCATCCGCGAGCCAGTTTCGTCGTTCGAGGAAGAACGCAAGACGGCTGAGTTGTGCCACGCCGATCGCGGCTTGCAGATCGGTCATCTTTACATTCGTCGCTGCCTGGCAGAGGGACGGCGCCTCGTCGTATTCCCTCAGCATGTGCACCCGTTCCAATAAACTCTCATCGCGTGACAGCACCATCCCTCCTTCACCGGTACAAAGCAGCTTCGTCGCGTAAAATGAGCAAATGGTGAGAACGCCGACTGACCCTACGGATCGTCCCTGCTCCCTCGCGCCCAGTGTCTGCGCACAGTCTTCAATGATCGGTACCCCCAACCGTTCAAGAGCCGTCAAGTCCGCGGGAAGGCCGAACAGATGAGGGACGATCAAGGCCTTGGTTTTGGAGGTGAGGGCCTGTCGCGCTGCCATCGGATCGATTGTAAACGTGTCCAGATCGATATCGACCACACGCGGCAGGGCTCCGACACGCTGGACGGCCAACAACGGTGCGGCACAGACATAGCTTGGAAGGATCACCTCATCGCCTGATCCGATTCCCAATGCTCGAAGTGCGACTTCCAGCGCCGCCGTCCCGGAGCTGACGGCGACTCCGCCGGCCAGGCCCAAATAGGCTGCCATTCCACGTTCAAACTGCTCGACCATACCGCCCTGGGCCAGCCGGCGAGATCGCAATACGTCGATCGCCGCCTGGAGCTCATCCGTTTCGATAGAGGGTCGTGAGTGAGGAGTCATCGCGGCAACCGTCATCACATTCCGATATTGATGAACAGTCGCAGAGGCAAGAAGCCTTCCGCCGTTTTCACCCGGCCCTGGATCCCGCGAAAATGCGCCGATGACCTCACCAGATCCGCGATACTGATCCCCTCGATATTGGTCTTCTTCACTTGCGAGGCATGCGCTTCCAATGCCTGGATTTTCCGATCCAACGCTTGCTGAATATCGACAAACACCGTGGGTGCGAAGTTCTGCGTGGTTGGTCCTTCATAAAACAGGACATTTTTGGTGTACCGCGTGGCGGTAATCGTGCTCATCGCCAAATGCCGGTGGTCTTGATGGGTATCATCATGGTAGTGAACAAAGATAAAATGCGGCTCGATCTTCCGCACTATTTCCTCCACGGTTTGGATCAGATCTCGTCCAAGCGGAACTTCCGTGTCCTGATAACCTCCCCAGAACACTTCCTCGGCTTGAAGGAGTTTGGCGGACCGCTCTTGCTCTTTCCTACGAACCGATACATGGCCGCCCGCCCCGCCTTGTGTCATGACCATCAGAAAAATGCGATGGCCGTTCTCCGCATACTTAATCAATGTTCCGCCACACCCGACTTCGATGTCGTCAGGATGGGCTCCCAGTGCAAGAATGCGCATCGGTTCACTCTTCATACCTGATCCTCCTACACGCTCGTCATTGAATGATCCATCGAACGCATTCGACGCAATGTCGTGAGGGCCTCAGGCCCTTGCATCAATAAAAGATCCAGCGCGGAGAGATTCGGCTCAAACGGCTCGTATACCTGGCGATAGATCGGGTGCTGGAACACCTGTAGGTTCAGGCGAACACCCGAGGATTCGAATCGCGGCTTATCCATGTAGTGCTCAGCACCCGGTCCGGCAAGATACTGTGTGGCACCGACCGCCCGACAAAGGTCGATCAACCGGTCCGTCGGCTCGTCGCGAGCCGGGTAGTCAGCGGCGCGATGGACCGGCGTGATGATTCCATAGGCCTCGAGCAACCATTGTACGGTCGCCATGTTAAGATCGCTCAACTTATTCCAGGGTGCCGCGTAGAGCTCACGTAACTGGGCAAGATACCGGTTGCGGTACGGTGCCCGAGCGTAATGCATGTCCAGCGCACGGAGGTGCTGAGCTTTCCAGGCGGCAGTTGGATTAATCAGGACCTCGTCGATCCGTTGCCCAAAATGTTGCAGCACCGGAACTGTCAACCACTGCCATCCCTTCGCCGTCCGGATGCGATTACGATTTTGCCATTCATTCTTCTTGAACTGGACGGTATCCAACACGATAAAGATGTCCGCCTGATCGATTTTGTCGAGATATCCAAGCCATGGCAGGAATTGTGGTTGATGTATAGTCACACGCATGGTTGTTCCAAACTTTCAGCTCCTCGCCGTCACATGCGGATTGACGTGCCACAGGGTGTCTGCCATTTGCGGATGACGGGTCGCGTTGAGGCCATGTCCCGGAGCGACATAGATCGGATTGGTCAATAACTCCCCACTGTTGCTGACTATCTCCACTCGATAGTTCAACCATTCTCCAGACCGAGCCTCGCGATCCGAGAGTTCGATCTGCAAGGGAGTCTGGCCTTCGATCTGTCTGATGACCTGGCCGGATCGAATGACACGAAGCTTCGCCGCATACGGCTTTCCGTCAATAGAGGAGACTCCAACACGGACGATGATATCGCCGTTCCTGCTTCCGTGCAGCGTCTCGCCGATCCCTGCAGACTGCCCATTGTTCAACAGGCAAAACTCATCGAGCCGAAGCAGAGTATTCTGATCACCTCTCGCAACCGCATAGGTTCGACCCGCCTTGAGCGCAGCCATGGTACCGGCTAGGGTTCGCTCAGAAGTTTGGATGACCGTGTACACCCGATTCAAATCCTTTCCGGCGTCCGTCGTTCCATGGAATGCGACTTCTCCGATCAGTGAGGGAAACACTTCCTGATCGTGGGCCATCCTGGATCTCAGCAGTTGATCCCATATGCCACCCGGCG
>JBKKBQ010000102.1:0-5312 GCA_046714015.1 Nitrospira sp. | reverse complement strand
CTACTTCCTTGGCAACAATACACAACCATGGAAGGTTTCCGATCGAATCACGATTGATTGCAGGATGATCAAAAAGGCCTTCGTTCTCACCCGCCCACCCCTGCGCGCCAAGACGCGCATTTCACTGAACAAGGCCGCAGCGAGGTCCGCGACGCGAAGAATAATGAGCGTTACGTCTGCGGACGGGCGCGAGTCGGTGAGCACCCAGTGTCTTAGAGGCGAGGTATACTTTGCTCCGTATGTTGAGCCTCTGAGCGACGCGAGAACGAAGCTGGCGGACTTTTTCAACATCCTGCTAGTAGGGATGAAAGATGGGAAACTGGGCGCACAATGCTTTGGCTTGTCCGCGAACCTCTTCCAACACCGCCGGTTCTTGTCGGTGCTGGAGGACACGATCGACTAACTCGACGATCTGCTTCATTTCCGGTTCTCTCATCCCGCGCGTGGAGACGATGGGCGACCCGAGGCGGATCCCGCTGGCCACCGCCGGCGGCTTTTCATCGTAGGGGACGGCGTTCTTATTGACGATAATGCCGGCGGTGTCCAGCGCGGCCTCCGCCTCTTTCCCGGTGATCTCCTTGTTCGCGAGGTTCAGGAGCATCAGGTGCGTATCGGTTCCCCCTGAGACGATCTTATAGCCACGATCGACGAATCCTTGTGCCAAGGCCTTGGCATTAGTCAGGACTTGCTGCTGATACTGCTTAAATCCAGGCGACAGGGCCTCTTTGAAGGCCACCGCTTTGGCCGCAATCACATGCATCAATGGTCCGCCCTGTAGTCCCGGGAACACCAGCTTATCGACTCCCTTGGCATGCTCGGCTTTACACATCGTGACGCCTCCACGCGGACCGCGGAGCGTCTTATGAGTCGTCGTCGTGACAAAGTCGGCGTAGGGAACAGGATTCGGATGAAGTCCCGCGGCGATGAGGCCGGCAATATGCGCGATATCGACTAACAGATAGGCCCCGACCGATTTGGCGATCTGTTGGAAACGAGGAAAATCCAGCACGCGGGCGTAGGCACTGGCCCCGACCACGATCATCCGCGGACGGCATTCCTCCGCGACCTTCTGCACGGCATCGTAGTCGATCCGTTCCGTCTGGCGATCAACGCCATAGGAGAAGACACGGAAAAGGATGCCGGAAAAATTGACCTTACTCCCATGCGTGAGGTGCCCACCTTGGGCCAGGTCCATTCCGAGAATGGTGTCCCCTGCCTTGAGGACCGAGAGATACGCCGCCATATTCGCTTGGGAACCGGAGTGCGGCTGCACATTCACATGTTCGGCGCCGAAGATCTCTTTGCAGCGCTGAATCGCCAAGTCTTCAACGGCGTCGGCATACTGACACCCGCCGTAGTATCGCTTGCGGGGATACCCTTCGGCATATTTGTTGGTGAGCACGGAACCCTGCGCCGCCATGACGGCGGGGCTGGCAAAATTTTCCGACGCAATTAAGAGCAGCTTCTCGCGCTGCCGAACTTCTTCCGCCTCAATCGCGGCATAGACATCAGGGTCTGCCGTCTTCAGTGCGTCCCATGAACGGATACCATCGCTGATCATCTTCTCCATCGTCGAATCCCTATGCTGAAGGCTCTTCCGGCTCTTGCTTCTTCACCACATGGACCTTCACCGTTGCCACCACATCCCTGGGCATCTTGATGGGCACAGCCACCGTGCCGAGTTCCTTGATCGGTTGCGCCAACTGGATCTTCCGCCGATCCACCGTGACACCTTGCGCGGCCAATCCTTCCGCGATGTCTTTGGCGGTGACGGAACCGAACATCTTATCGTCTTTCCCGACCTGCGCTTCCATTGTCAGCTCAACAGCCGACACCTTCTTAGCGTAGGTTTCAATTTCCAACTTTTCCTTCTTGGCCTTCTCGGCCGCCACTCGCTTGACATGCTCGAAGGCCTTGATGCTCCGACCATCGGCTTCGACGGCTTTCCGGCGCGGTAACAGATAGTTCCTCGCAAACCCATCGGCGACGTTGATGAGATCGCCGAGATGCCCTACCCCTTCCAGGGTTTCTTGAAGAATGACTTTCATACCCCTACTCCTTCACGTAATAAAGGAGCAGAGGATACTGAGCTGGCTGGGAAAAGTCAATTCTGAGGGGTACTGTTGAAGCCGATTATTGGGTCACACCGAGAGCCCGGCCCATCTTCGCAAACGCCGCTACGGCCTGTTCCAACTGAGCCTTCGTATGCGCTGCCGACATTTGCGTCCTGATCCTCGCCTGTCCTTGCGGCACGACGGGATAACTAAACCCGACGACATAGACTCCTTCTTTCAGTAAGGCCTCCGCCATCGACGTCGCAAGAGCGGCGTCACCCAACATCACAGGAATGATGGGATGTTCGCCTGGGATAAGCCGGAAGCCCAGTCTGGTCAGCTCGGCCCGGAAGAATGTGGCATGGGCGCGAAGCTGTTCCCTGAGATGATCGCCCTCCCTCACGAGATCCAGCGCACGCAGCGCTCCGGCTACGATGGGCGGAGGAAGTGAGTTTGAGAACAGGTAGGGTCGTGATCGTTGGCGCAGCAACTCAACCACCTCAGCCTTACCGGATGTAAACCCGCCGGCCGCGCCCCCGAGCGTTTTCCCCAACGTGCTCGTCACAATCTCGATTCGGTCAGCCACCCCAAAATGAGCCGGCGTACCCCTGCCCTTCGGACCCAGAACCCCGGTCGCGTGGCTGTCATCGACCACCACCGCCGCGTCGTACCGTTCTGCCAAGGTCACGATCCGATCCAGTTTCGCCAGATCGCCATCCATCGAGAACACCCCATCAGTTGCAATCAGACGCAGGCGGCACGTACTTGCTTCCTGGAGCCGTGCTTCGAGGTCTGCCATGTCGGAATGGGCGTATCGGAATCGTTTGGCCTTGCAGAGTCTGATGCCGTCGATGAGGCTGGCATGGTTCAAGGCATCGCTGATGACCGCATCCCCCTCATCCAACAACACTTCGAACAGTCCCCCGTTCGCATCGATGCAGGAACTGTAGAGAATGGTGTCATCGGTGCCGAGAAAGTCGCTGATGCTCTGCTCCAGTTGTTTGTGCAAATCCTGCGTGCCGCAAATAAACCGCACGGAGGCCATGCCATAGCCATGGGTGTTCAATCCCTGTTGAGCCGCCTCCACAATGTCGGGGTGATTCGCAAGCCCCAGATAATTGTTCGCACAAAGGTTTAGAACCGACCCTTGCGGCACCAGGATGTCCGAGCCTTGCGGACCCAGAATGCGCCGCTCGGATTTATAGAGGCCTTTAGTACGGATGTCAGCGAGCCGGGTGTTAAGCACCTGTTTGAGGGAATCGTAGGCCATCTTGAAAGGATGTTGTTTCTGTTGATCTGTCGACCTGATGAATTTCCGAAAACTCAACAGATCATCAGATCAACAAATCAGCTAATGCTTCGCTCACGGAATCAACACGACTTTGCCGCACTGGCCAGACTGGATCAACTCAAACCCGGTTGCAAATTCCTTCATGGGAAACGAATGCGTGATGATCGGCCGTATATCGAGGCCAGCCTTAAAGAGGCCTGCCAGCCGGTACCAGGTTTCGAACAAGCGTCGGCCGGTGACCCCATAGACGCGGATGCCCTTAAAAATAACTTCGTTCGGCAGATCGAAGCTCACGGGACCGGTCGGGATACCGAACAAGGTCACTCGGCCACCGTTCTTCACCGCGTGGAAGGCTTGATGTAAGGCCGTAGGGTGCCCTGACATCTCCAGCGAGGCATCCACTCCTTCACCATCAGTCATCTCAAGGATGGCCGCTGCCACGTGCTCCGGCGACTCATTTTCCACGTTGAGGACATGATCCACTCCAACTTTTTTCGCCAACCCAAGCCGATAGTCACTGACATCAGATGCAATAATAGTCGCAGCACCGGCTGTTCGCGCGACAGCCGCAGCAAATAAACCGGTCGGGCCACACCCCGTGATCAATACCGTATGGCCGGTGAGATCTTCGGCGAGAGCAGCATCGACGGCATTACCAAGCGGCTCCTGTACACAGGCTAACTCCGGAGGAATGTCCGGAGCCGTGTGCCACAAGACGGCTTCAGGCAACGCGATATACTGGGCGAAGGACCCGTCCCGATCGACCCCAAGAATCTTGTAATTCTTGCACACATGCGCCTGTCCGGTGCGACACTGGAAACACACTCCACAAGTGAGGTGGGATTCGGCGGCAACGTAGGCACCGACCTTGACCAAAGACACCTCGCGACCAACCTCCACGACGTGGCCGCACAATTCATGGCCGATGATGCGTGGCGGATGAATCCGCCGTTGTGCCCATTCGTCCCACCGATAGATATGAGTGTCGGTTCCACATAACGAAGTCGCCGTCACCTTCACCACGGCGTCACGTGGCCCCGGAGTTGGGTCCGCCCAATCGGTGAGGCTGAGCCCCGGTCCAGCCGCAGTTTTGATGAGGGCTTGCATAAACCCATTCTATACCAACTTTATCGATTGACACCCGTGTTTCGCAGAAAGAAACGGGTTGCACGGGCTTCCCAGCGATGAGTAGGATGCCGGGTCTAATAGGATGCTGAAAAAGTCCGCCAGCGGCGTTCTCGCATCGCTCAGAGACTCAACGTACCGAAGCGTACGCCTCGCCTCTTCGCTCGCTGCGGCCTTGCTGGACAGCCTTTTTGAGCATCCTGGATTTCTTCCGACGTCAACACCATCAACCGAGTTTTCCGCAGCCTGTTAGCCGTGGATCGCTTAAGAGGGAGTATCAGTTACACACCGCGCGGGAGAAACCGAAAGGGGACGGTATGAAAATCCGGCGAAACTGGATGCAGGGAATCGTCATAGTGAGCCTGTTGGGATTGTTCCCGCTGGGCGTCGAGGCGGAAACGGCTCGCTGGAATATCGACCCGGATCATTCGACGATTGAATTCCGCGTGACCCACATGGTGGTCTCAAAAACGTCGGGACGGTTTATGGACTATCATGGATTCGTCGAGATGGATGCGGACGCCAAGACCCTCAAAACGATCGAAGCGACGATTAAAGCCGAGTCGATCAACACGAACCATGACAAACGCGACGCACATCTGCGCAACGCCGACTTCTTGGACGTCACACAGTTCCCGACGATCACGTACAACATGAAAACCTACCTGAAAGAGGGAGATACGTATAAGGTTGTCGGCAACCTCACCCTGCGCGGCGTGACCAAAGAGGTCACGCTGATCGGTACATTCAATGGCGTCACCAAGGATCCCTGGGGCAATACCAGAGCCGGATTCACCGCCGATGGAACATTGAATCGCAAGGATTTCGGCATGGTGTGGAAC
>JBKKBQ010000101.1:0-5046 GCA_046714015.1 Nitrospira sp. | reverse complement strand
GCCGGCGTGTCATGGCCGATCACGTGAGCACGATCGATCGCCCTCGCGAAATACGGTGCATCCGACAACGTCAGCGGACGGAGCCTAGGGTCAACTCGCTCAGAAACAAGCCGAGCCGTGAGGTGCGGCAGCGCCTTGAGCACCACCACATCCTCCTGGAAGCGACCAATGAGGCGAGGATGAGCCGCAATCGCCTCAACCATCGCTTCATCCGCAAGGGAGCTTGCGACACGGTCCCCATGCTCGCGAATCGCACTGGAGGGCGCGTCGCGCATGAATGGACACTTGGAATCCCAACCCAGCAGGACTTCTCGACCCGACGCATCCCACATCAACGCCAGCGGGTACAGCCGGCAATCCAATGGGCGAACGTCGTAAATTCCACACCGGCCTGACTTCGAATCAAACGCAGGACAGAGATACCCTTCGCCGATCGCGTTCTTGACAAGATCGACCTGCGAGCCGGACTTGTCTGAAAAGAACGAATCGGGTACTCCATGCGCCACCGCATCGCTGATTTCTAGACGCGTAAAGTATGGGCGAAGAAAACTGTCGGCCTCCGGGAAACGGCAACACACGTCGCAGCGAAAACATGCTGAATGCGGCACCAATTGAGGAAGAACCCTCATCGTCTGTTTGGAATCCACTGTAATAAGGTCCATCGAGCTCCAATCATACGATGCACGCGAAAAGGTAGCAAGAAAGGTTCGATTCCGATGAACACGCGGCTGGTCCACACCGTCTCCCTACCAGTGGGCACGCCCCACGCCCCTTGTCGATCTCCGCTCTGCGTGCTAGCATCCACATCTTTGCACTATCTGAGGCTGCGTTTCCGCCCTGTTGGGACGACGGCGAAGGACGTTCTCATTGACACAGACCGAAGCCTCGTGCCCGACAATCTCTCCTGAGGCAGCGCACGATCGCTGCACCGCCATCCGTACGCGATTGTGCCAGGCCGATCTGTTTAGATCTCCGTCCGACGTATCTGTTCAGCAACCGTCTTCAGGCTTAGAGGCGGCGGGCTCTTGGCGAGTCAGCCCCTGCCCGTTTTACTTATCTTCCGATCAGCTGGAGTTCTTCACCAATTTGGGGCCACAACTGCTGTCGTTCTATGGAGGACTGAATCGGCTTTACAGCGAAAGTGTCAAAGGCATTCAACCAGCCTGGGTTGCCGGATACCTCGATCAAGGCAAGCCGGAAGCCTTGGTCCAATACAGCCGGATGAAGCGGTTTCGCGACGCACTGCCCGCGGTCATCAGGCCGGATATCATCCCTACGCAGGACGGGATGGTGATCACCGAGCTGGATTCCGTCCCGGGGGGTATCGGGCTCACCGCCTGTCTGTCTCACCTGTATCATGACCTTGACGGCGATCATTCTCGGCTCATCGGAGGACGGGACGGGATGGTGCGAGGGTTTGCTCACATGTTGCGATCGTTGCAAGACCGGCGTGAGGGCTCCATTGCGATCCTCGTCTCGGAAGAATCCAAGGACTATCGGCCGGAAATGTCCTGGTTGGCCGTTCAGCTCCGCAAAGAGGGATTATCCGTGTGGTGCGTCGAACCACGCGAGATTCGGTTTACCGAGGACGGGCTTCGCGTCCCCACCGACGGCGGCGAGCAGACGATCAGCGTGCTCTACCGTTTTTACGAACTGTTCGACTTGTTGAACATTCCCAAAGCCGAGCTGGTCCAATATGCCGTGAAAAAAGGCTGGGTCTCCATCACGCCTCCCTACAAGCCCGCCCTGGAGGAAAAATCCGCCTTCGCGCTGCTCCATCATCCGATTCTACGACCCTTTTGGGAAAAGGAACTCGGCGCGGACTGCCTGCTCCATTTGCGCGCGGTCATGCCGAAAACCTGGCTGCTCGACCCGGCACCGCTGCCCGCGATCGCGACGATTCCCGACCTCCATGTAGGCACCCGCGCGGTAGCGAACTGGGCTGCTCTCGAGTCGGCCACGCAGAAAGAGCGTCACTTCGTCATCAAGCCTTCCGGCTTTTCCGAACTGGCATGGGGAAGCCGTGGTGTGTCGATCGGGCATGACATGCCTCAGACTGAATGGGTCGATGCGCTTCGGAAAGCCCTTGCATCCTTCCCGACCACACCCTATATCTTGCAAGAGTTTCATAAGGGACGTTTGTTCGAGATGGACTTTATGGACGACGATCGGCAGGCCATGGTACGGATGTCAGGCCGCGCGCGGCTCTCTCCTTATTATTTTGTCTCGGAGGGAAAGGTTGCTCTCGCCGGCATCTTGGCCACCGTCTGCCCCGCCGACAAAAAGATTCTGCATGGTATGAAGGACGCGATCATGGTCCCTTGTGCCCTTCGCCCCGACTGATGCGCTCCGCGATACACCTGAAATGGACGTTTCACTTTCTCCGTTTTCCTGGTAGCCTAATAGGATCGTGGCTTTAACTCTCTTTCATGTCGAATGGTGCCCTGACTGTCTTGTGGTCCGCCGAAAATTGGCCGACTTGGGGCTGACCTATGAAGATGTCGTCGTGCCCGACAGCAGACGAATGCGCGCGCAAGTGTACGAGGTGTCCGGCCAATACTATGTGCCGGTCCTCAAGGACGGCGATCTTGTTCTGACGGAAACCGCCGACATTCTGGCCTATCTGGACAAGCGGTATCCTGCCGACGGCGCGGGAGCCGCAGCGGCGACGGAGTTTCAGTCGCAGGCCCGCATCACGCCCGATGTTTCCGGCAAAGACGACGAACACCCCTCTTGCCGGATCAACTGATCAACGAAGGACGATTCATGGAAGACTGGAAACAAGTCCTGGCGAAGAGCATCGTGAAGCCTAAGGACCTGGCCGATCGGTTCGGTCTCGATGAAAAAGAAGTCGAAGCGATCGTCGGCCCTTATCCCATGCGGATCACCCCGACCGTACTAGAGACCATCAAATCGAAGGGTGACGCCATCTGGAAACAGGTGGTCCCGGACAGAGCGGAGTTGGACGACATTGCGGCGGACGACGATCCCCTTGAAGAAGATCTCATGAGCCCGGTGCCCCACCTCGTGCATCGCTATCCGGACCGGGTGCTCCTCATGGTCACCAACCAATGCCCGATCTATTGCCGGTTCTGTACGAGAAAACGACTGGTCGGGAAGCCTGGATTTCTCAAGAAAGGCGAGCTGGACCGCGCGATCCAATATTTGCGTGAGCACAAAGAAGTCCGCGATGTCATTCTCTCGGGAGGGGATCCGCTGCTGCTTCCCGACCAGCTCCTCGAACGTGTGTTGAAGGCGCTTCGAACGATCCCCCATTTGGAACTCATACGGATCGGCTCGCGGGTCCCCGGGTCGTTGCCGCAACGTATCACGGTCAAACTTTGTGAGATGGTCAAAAAGTACCATCCGATCTACATGAACCTGCATTTCAATCACCCGGACGAACTGACGCCGGAAGTCAAAGCTGCTTGCGGCATGCTCGCGGATGCCGGCATTCCCCTGGGCGCTCAAACGGTCCTCCTTAAAGGTGTGAATGACGATCCAGAAGTCATGAAACGCCTCGTCCATCAGCTGCTCCTTGCGCGGGTGAAGCCCTACTATCTCTATCAGGCCGACTTGACCAAAGGGACGAATCATTTCCGGACAACCGTCGAAACAGGGCTAAACATCATCAAAGCGCTCCAAGGCCATACGAGTGGAATGGCCGTTCCTCATTTCGTGATCGATGCGCCGGGCGGCGGCGGCAAGATCCCCTTGCTGCCAGACAACTACGTGGTCCATCTGGATGAGGATGGGGCGATTCTCCGGAATTATGAGAATAAGACGTTCCACTATCCCCAGCCAAAGTCTGACAACCGGCGGGAACTTCCCATGGTTGGTGTAGGCTCCTCGCTCGATGATTCAGAAGAAGCCTATGCGGCTTGCAGTGACAGCTACCCTGATCGCGACGGCTACGCCGCCTGGGGTAATAGCTGCGGCGGCGATACGGACGACCTGTGACCACTCGTTCACCCCGAGCGGGAATTCTCCCCTATCAAGACATCAAGGGCTTGATCGCCAGCCGAGCCATCAGCGCCTCTCCTACGGTCGAGGACAGGCAGATCCAACCGGCCAGCCTCGATCTCCGCCTTGGCCGCAAAGCCTATCGCCTGATCAGCAGCTTCTTGCCGGAACTGTCGGCCATCTCCTCACGACTGAACGTGCTGGATTTTTATCAGTCGGATCTCGTGATGTACGAGATGGATCTGACCGACGGGGCGATTCTGGAGAAAGGCCATGTGTATCTCGTTCCGTTGCTGGAACAGCTGGCCCTCCCGAAGACGATCCGCGCACGGGCGAATCCAAAGAGCACGACCGGTCGTCTGGACGTCTTCACCCGCGTGGTGACGGATCTCACCTCCGGATTCGACGAAATCCGTGCCGGCTACCGGGGCCGGCTGTTCTTGGAGGTCGTCCCACGCTCGTTCGCCATCAAAGTACGCACCGGGCAGTCGCTGAACCAAATCCGCTTTGTGTGCGGCGAGGCCACGGTGTCAGACCAAGCGCTTCAGGCGCTTCATCGAAACACGCCGTTGCTGTATCACAATGTTGCAGCCAACAAGGTCGTCGGCCGCCGAGACTTTCGCGCTGAACGCGGCCTCTTTCTCCGCATCGATCTCACCGGCACGGATCAGAGAGACACTCGGGTGATCGGTTACCGCGCAAAGAAAAACAGCCACGTCATTGATCTCGAAAAAGTCGGCCATTATGCCGCGACTGATTTTTGGGAACCGCTCCATCGCCATCGGCACGACAGCTTGTTATTGGAGCCGGAAGAGTTTTATATCCTTGCCTCGAAGGAGCGCATTCGTGTCCCGGCCGGCTACGCCGCCGAAATGGTGGCCTACGAAGCAGCCTGCGGGGAGCTACGGACTCATTATGCGGGATTTTTCGACCCTGGTTTCGGCTATGGATCGAAGGGAGAGATCAGGGGCACACAGGTTGTGCTGGAAGTTCGTCCACATGACGTGCCATTCTTAATCCATGATGGACAGACCTTTTTCAAGGTCGTCTATGACAGGATGGTGGGGATGCCGACACAGCTCT
>JBKKBQ010000100.1:0-7611 GCA_046714015.1 Nitrospira sp. | reverse complement strand
AACTTGTCCTCTCGCATTTCTATCCGATTGCGGATCGGTACGATGTCAAAGCCCAAGCGGCGGAGCAGTACGGGGGAAAGATTTGGAAGGGGAAGGATCTGCTGACGATTCGAGTCTAGTCTAACAGGCTGCGAAAAAACTCGGTGGACGCCCACAATATGGCTAGATCTTCCTTTTGGGGTGCTCACGCCCGAATAACTTCAAATGCTCAAAAAAACTGTTCAGCAAGGCCGCAGCGAGGTCCGCGACGCGAAGAATAATGAGCGTCACGGTTGCGGACGGGCGCGAGATGGTGAGCGCCCAGTGTCTTAGAGGCGAGGCGTAATTTTTCTCACCCACCCGCCCCGAGCTGCTCTGGCAGATCTTGCCCGGTGGTACGTCGAGCCACTGAGCGATGCGAGAACGCCGCTGAGAGACTTTTTCAGCATCCTGCTAGAGCCCTTCTTCGCGAGGAGCGCCGCCGAGGATCTCGATGAACTTGGTCAGGCGGACGGTCTTTCCCTCGTCCCCCGATTTGGAGTAGATGGCCAAGAGATTTTTGATCATGCGGGACAGCATCGCTCGAATCGGACTTTTTTGCAGGTACTTATCGTCAAACCCGTAGCCGGCCTCGGTCAGGAAACGGGCGCAGTTTTTTTCGGTCAACAAGGCTCCACCGTTGAAACAGTCGATGAAAATCTTGTACCGGTCAGACTCGTACTTCACCAAGAAATGCCCCGGCATGCCGACGCCGAACAGTGGGAGTGCCAAACGCTGTCCGATCAAGAGGTAGACCGCCGACAGGCTGATGGGGATGCCGACTCGCCGATCCATGACACAATTGAGGTAGCTGTTCTCAATCTCATAGTAGTTTTTAGTATTCCCCTTAAACCCTTGTTCGGTGAACAGGTATCGGTTGAGTGCGTTGACGGCTTCTTCTCCGGACGCTCGATGACCGATGCGTCCTCGAACTTCGCCTGCCATCGTATCGAGCTGTTCACAATAGCGGGCGACATCGAGTGCGGGATAGGCGTAGCGAGCGATCAGGAAGGCGCCGGCTTCCAGGCTCATGGCGTCGTCCGAGAGGGCCGACAGGCTCGCCAGTTCATCTTCCAGTTTGGTTCCTCGGATTTCCTCGAGGACGGACGCGATCCGATCGGCCATTTCCGGTTGCTCAATTTCCGCTTCTTGGAGAAGTGGGACAGCCGATGGGCCGATATCGATGAGTCGCCCGCTGATGGTACGGACGATGCGGTCGTCCTCATCGGACAGAAGGCGAATCAGCGCACGAATTTGATTCTCCGGCATCATCTCCTACGATCTCCCGTCGTCTGGGAGCATTGGGGTCATGATCCGACGGATTTCGTCGTCAGTCAAGGGATCCATGGTTCAAGGTGAGGGTTACCCCATGGCCCGGCGGAATGCCTTGGCCCCGCCGTACAGACACAGGGCATCGAACGCGAGCATGACCAGGATCACCATGCCGACGTGCGGCAAGGCTTCGGTCCAGCCGGACAGAATCAAAGGCCGCACCGCATCGATCGCCCAGGTCATCGGGTTGAATTGCGCGAGAAAACTCATCCAGCCCGGCATCGCCGTCAACGGAACCAACGCGGAGCTGAGGAAGATCATCGGCAACGAAAGAAATCCCAATACGGAAAAGAAATCACCGTGACTTTTCACGGAGAAGGCCATCGCCATGGAGATGGCCGTCAGGCCGACACCGAACATCATGCCGATCAGCAAGATCGTCGCCACGCCAAGAATCCCTGTCGCGGGATGCACGCCGAAGAGGTACGACACGCCGAGAATCACGAGGACCTGCATCGACGTGATCGCCATGACGAAGATAAAGCGGC
The DNA here is from genome assembly GCA_046714015.1 of Nitrospira sp. GTDB lineage: Bacteria > Nitrospirota > Nitrospiria > Nitrospirales > Nitrospiraceae > Nitrospira_D. The sequence continues at coordinate 5,773 of JBKKBQ010000100.1, read as the reverse complement.
TGAGGATGACGGAGGATCGATGAATCGGCGTGGACATCAACCGTTCGAGGAACCCGTTTTCCTTGTCGAACAGCAGATCGACCCCGCCGGCCAAGCCGTTGTTCAGGACGGTCATGACGACGACACCGGCCGCCAGGAAGCTGATGTAGTTGGGCGCCTGCATGACCTGCGTGTCCGCGGCCCGCTGAAACAGGTTGCCGAAGAAGATGAGCCAGAACAGCATCGGTTGCACCAGGGTGAACAGCATGCTGAATTTTTCCCGGCTCAACCGTCGAACCCACCGCATCGTCAACGCGCTGATTTCTTGCCAATAATGCGACACGTGACTCCTTTTATGCCGACTCGCCTTCGGGGATGGATTCGGTGATGGCACGCCCCGTATGCGCGATAAACACATCGTCTAAGCGCGGACGGTTATATTGAATAAACTCGATATCAGAACCCAATCGATTGGCCGATTCCAAAATGGTCGGCAAGGCTTTCTCAGGTGATTCCACTCGGATGTCCAAGCCCTTTGCTGTTGCCCGCACGGACTTGATTGCTGGCCGGCCGTTTAGATCAGACTCGAGCGACTGGATTCGGCTGGTCTCTTTCAGAGTAAGGGCCACGATATCTCCGCCAAGGGCGATCTTGAGCTCAGCGGGGGCCCCCAGCGTCTTGATCTTCCCGCCGTCGATAATGGCGAGTCGATCGCAGAGCTGGTCCGCTTCATCGAGATAATTCGTCGTCATCACGACCGTCATCCCGCGGGCCTTGAGCATCCGGACGTACTCCCAAATCCGGAGACGGCTTTGCACGTCGAGACCGAGTGTGGGCTCGTCGAGAAACAAGATTTTAGGGTCAGGCAGCAGCCCACAGGCAATGTCGAGCTTGCGCTTCATGCCACCGGAATAGGTCTTGGCCGGCCGGTCCGCATCGGCCTCCAGGTCGACCAGCTTGAGCAGCTCGCCGATGCGTTTCGCCGCTTCTGCTTTCGTCAGATGATAGAGCGCGCCCAGCAATTGAAGGTGCTCGCGGCCGGTGAGGAACCGGTCGATCGCGCGTTCTTGAGGTACGTATCCGATCACAGTCCGGACCAGATCCGCCTCGCGCACCGTGTCGTAGCCCATGACGGTCGCCGTGCCCGATGTCGGGTGCAGCAACGTGATGAGCGTGCGAAGCGTGGTGCTTTTCCCCGCGCCGTTTGGTCCCAACAGGCCGAAAATTTCTCCCGCGTATACTTGAAACGAGAGGTCATCGACAGCCTTATGGCTGTCATACGTTTTGCACAGGTGGCTGACGTCGATCGCGACGGTCCTATCCATAACTTCTACTCCAAGCCTTTTGCGCCGTGATGTTCGTGCAGCATGAATTGAACCAGATCGTTCAGTCGACGAGCTCGCTGGTGGAGCCCTTCTGCTTCCAGCAAGAATTGTTTTTCCAGGGGTGTACAGTCCAGATAGGTTGAGAGGGTATTGACCAAGACTTCATCGCTGACTTCTTCACGGAAGAACCCTTGCCACGCCGCGCTATCCTCCCTCGCTTGGAGGTATCGCCCGAGCACGTCGATCAGCGCGCGCCTGACGCCTTTCGTCAACCCCTCGTCGGAGCGCATGGGCGTGACGAAAATCGTCGCTTCACGATAGGGTTTGTCGAAGTGCTCTTCGGAAATCTCGCACCGTTCGAGCCCTTGCAGGAGAATGTTGGAGCGGCCATCAGGCAAGGGTTGCACGCTCACGATCCGTCCGATACAGAGCGCGGGATAGATCGCCGGATTCCCATAGTAGTCCGGCTCCCATCCTTCTTTGAGGAGCGCCATGGCAATACATTGACCGCCCATCGTCACATCGGCGACCATCCGGCGATAGCGCGGCTCGAAAATATGGAGCGGTAAATACGTCTTCGGAAAAAAGACGACGTTGGGTAATGGGAAAACCGGAAGACGATTGGGAATCGGAAACGGTTCGGCATGCTTGGACGAACTCCGATCAGACGGCTCCCGCTCACGATCAGTCTGCATGGCTCACGATAGCTGAGACGTATGAAAATTGTCAACGCTGTTTGAGGCGACACATGGCATGTTGAAATGCGCAAAGAGCGCTCTCAGACTGTTCATTTGTTCGCTCGTGAAAGCGCATGATATAAACAGTGCGATGCCGTACACGTGGGTCAATCGCTTCTCCGGTCTCATTGTTGAAATGACACAGACGATCACGACCGTCGTCAGGTACGCGATACTCGTCATCGCCTTCCTGGTCGGTAGTCTCTCCATGGTATTCGGCACAACCCCCGCTCCGGCACCGTTTCAGCCGGCGATCGCCGGCTATCGATACGATTTTCCCAAAGACCATGGATCGCACCCGGTCTATCGAACTGAGTGGTGGTACTACACGGGCCATCTGCAGTCGAAAAGCGGCCGGTCATTCGGCTTTGAGTTGACCTTCTTCCGCCGGGGGGTGCCGCCGGACGAAATCAAAACCTTGCCGTCAAAATGGTCGATCAACCACCTGTATCTGGCCCATTTCGCCGTGACCGACATCACCGGGAAGCGATTTCATTTCTCGGAAAAGTTCAGTCGGGAGGGGTTGGGGAAGGCCGGCGCCGACGAGTCGCGGCTCCGCGTCTGGATCGATGATTGGCGCGCCGAAGCATCGACGGATCCAACCGGCTCTCACACGTTGGTGGCTCACGACGAGACGCATGCCCTCGCTCTCACACTCCAGCCGGTCAAGCCTCTTGTCACTCACGGTGCGGCCGGCATCAGTCGAAAAGGGAAAGATGTGGGGCAAGCCTCTCACTATTATTCGTTTACGAGACTTGCGACAACGGGGAGCCTGACGATCGACGGCGAGCAGTTCGAGGTGTCCGGCACCAGCTGGATGGACCATGAATTCGGGTCAGCCGAACTCGGGACGGATCAAGTCGGATGGGATTGGTTTAGCCTCCAGTTGGAGGACGAGACGGAATTCATGCTATATCGGATGCGGCGGAAAGATGGTTCGTCCGATCTTGCTTCAAGTGGAACAGTCGTGTCGCCGGATGGACGTACGCGACATCTGGAGGTCACCGATTTTCAGATCGAATCGACCGGAACCTGGACCAGCCCCGAAAGCAAGGCCACCTATCCCAGCCGGTGGAAGCTGACGTTCCCATCCCTCGACCTTGTGCTGGATGTCACACCGTTGCTGGCCGATCAGGAATTGCGCACGTCACGCAGTACCAAGGTCTCCTATTGGGAAGGGGCGGTGGCCGTGACAGGGACCAAACAAGGCAAACCTGTGAAAGGCCAAGGCTACGTCGAACTGACCGGCTATGCCGAGCGGCTCAAGCTATAGTGGAAGGATCGGTTAATCTGCCATCTGTTCCACCACGCGATCCCATTCCTTGATTGCTTGCTTCACATGGTGACCGAAGTGGGTCAGGGTTGCATAGAGGCGCCCTTCATATTCCTCGCGTTTCTCATCTGTCGAAGGGATGGATTTCAAGAGTGCGGTGAATCCACGAATTTCTTCAATCGCCTCAAGCAATTCCTCAAAGTGATTGTCCAAGACGGCGCTCGACCGCACAAGCCGCGTCCCGGACTCAGGCTGTTTGTCCGTCCGCACTTTTTACGCATGTCACGACAAGTCAATTCGTATGCAAGACACCAAGTTGTCGCAGGCAACTCTACTTGCGAAGTCGATTCCAGCAGCCACGAGGGTCGACAATGGGCAGCGGAGCCTGAGCCGAGATCGTTAAATGGTCTTGGTCTCCTGTTACAAGCAGGTCGGCATGGCCTGCAATCGCTGACGCGAGCACCCAACCGTCGTCAGGGTCACGTATCTGAAGCAACGATGATCTGCTGGGCTATGGGATGATCGTTTGGTCTCGGAGTTCAGTCTCAACGGCTACGATCAGTTCCGGTGATGCCCGGAATCGGTCACGCAATACTCGTCGAAGCTCGCCAAGGTTCACCTCTCCCGTAAGCAATTCATGCTCAGCCAGAAGGTAGCGGATGAGGTCGGCGCAAATGCCCCGTGTTGTGTATGCGCTCACCAACACATTGGTATCGAGGAAGATCTTCACGACACGATGCGGAACACGTCCTCATCGGTCAAAATACCTTGCGCCTCGGCGAGGGGCAGCAACGCGCGACGCGATTGCTCGAATCGCATCAGAGCAACCTGGCGTCGGATCGCATCTCGAACGATGTCGCTACGGCTCCGCCCGAGCTGGCGACTGAGGCGAGCAAGCTCTCGCTCAATCTTGGCATCGAGCCGGATCGTCATTGTAGAAGCCTTCATGTATTACCTTGTAACACGCTGCATGCGATCGTGCAAGCGCTGGCGCAAGTTAGTGATAGGGTGGGAAAGATGGTATCACTGGCTAAGGGATCTGGTCAGAAGGGGTCACCCTCAATATGACCTTCAGTGATTTGCCGGAAGGGGGCGGTCGCCGCCGTGACCGGGACCCAAGCAAGGCAAACCCGTAAAAGGCCAAGGGTACGTCGAGCTGACCGGCTATGCCGAGCGGCTCAAGCTATAGGGAGTGAAGATTGCGGGTGAGTGATCAAACACTGGTGGAGAGTGCCATGACAATCACTTGTGACACTATGCAGGACAAACGGCACGTTGGACATGCAAGATACCACCGTGCGCGAAAGTGAGCAGCTGCAGAGCGAACGATGAGGACTGTCGAACGCCGTCAGTCGGTGATTTCGACTTTCTTCCCCATCGCCTTCGCGCGCTTCAGGCATTCGGCGTCTGTCACTGAACAGCGTAGTGTGTCGAGGTCAGCTTCTTCGACGATCTCGACCTTTTTTCCTTTTGCCTTGGCCTGTTTGAGACAGGTGGCATCTGTGACAATGCACTTGGTTGAATCGGACAGGGTAGGCTGGTTGACGATCGACACCGGCTTTCCTTGGTCCTTGGCCCGCTTCAGGCACTCTTGATCGGTGGCGACGCACTGCACGGCCTCTTCCGTTTTGTTGATCGCCTTGTCAATGGATTGGTCGATCCGCTGGTTCATCCGGTTCTGAGCTTTGCGTTCGGCGCTATCCACGGCGCGGTCAAGCATCTTATCAAAAAGGCCTTCGGCCTGAGCAGTTCCGCCACTAAACACTATGGCAACCAGGAGACCGGCCATCCAGTGTATCTTCATCGCGACGCCCTCCTTAGGAAAGTGGACAGCAGTGGCTACCGCATGCGGGCATGACTCTAACACAGCGTACCGGTCAGACAAAGAGATGACCCCAATTTGAGCATGTCGACGGTGATCCATTCGACCATCCGGCCCAATTGTTTCGATAACCAGTCTCGGCCGATCTCGGCGCAGTGCATCGCAAATGCGGTCGTGAAGTTCGTTGAACGTCATGCTTGCATACTGCTTCCCGTCAAGCGTCAAGAGTGGGTTCGAATATTCTTGAAGATGCCGCGCGGTTCCCTTTTCCGTCTCCCCGGTGATGATCACGACAGCTTGCATGAATTCGGCATGACCGTCCTCATCCGTGACAAGGGGTGGAGGCAGGAAATCGGCATACGGATCTCCGTCCTCATAACCGAGTCCGGGTGTCGAAGAGCCAATGTGGGGTGGCACTCCTTGCGCCGTCCCTCAATCCATTCGCATCCGGTGTGGACGTCCCCATACCTCGGAAACTTAAGACTCCAGAGTGTCGCGTAGATGCTCATGGTCTAGGGTGTGTAACGTTGGTGGTGACCCGCGCTGGCTGCGGCGCACGAGCGTCGCAGGCGGTATCGAGTGCAGCGTTGTGTTAGCCATCAACTGACCCTTTTGCAACAGCTGCTTTCACTTGTGC
>JBKKBQ010000099.1:0-2922 GCA_046714015.1 Nitrospira sp. | reverse complement strand
GCAGGTAAACAGATGGACCCACAGGCCATGATGGAATTGTGGAAGCAGGCCGCCACACCCGGTGAGCCACATAAGTTGTTCGCCGGCATTGCAGGTAGTTACACGACTCATACCAAAGAATGGATGGAGCCGGGTAAACCACCAATAGAATCAGATGGCACCTCCGAGTCCAAGATGCTGCTGGACGGCCGTTTTCTCTATCAAGAGTACAACGCGCAGATGATGGGACAGCCCTTCTCCGGCATCGGGATAGACGGATATGACAATATCCGCAAGAAATACGTGACAGCTTGGATGGATTCGATGGGCACCGGCATCTTCATCATGGAAGGAACGGCCAGCCCAGACGGAAAAACCATCACGCTCAAAGGCTCACATTCAGAACCGGGTGGTGGACACATGAGCCATCGTGCCATCTGGAAGATCATCGATAATAACAACCAGACCTTCGACATGTATGGCGCGCACCACGGCCAGAAGGAAACGAAGATGCTGGAGATCACCTACACGAGAAAAGAATAAAACTCTACTGACAGACCAGAGCCGGTTGAGGGGGGCTGGGCAGATTTCCTGCTGCGTGCTACGCGGCTTCTCCGCGCACCCCCTTGACCTGCTGCTCTGCTTCTAGCCAGTGCTCTAAGTCCTTCCCCTCCTGGAGCCCGCTTCGTTCATACAGGACATAGGCGAGTTCGGCGATTTGCTGATGGAGATGGTCTTGACCTTCTGCTTGAGGCCCTGACATCCCGTTGGTGGGTCCGACGGAAGACGATTCCCGTTGACCTACTCGGCGAGGACCAAGCGTTTCACCAGCATTGGCTACCGAAGCACTACGCCCATTGGTTCTTACTCCCCTATTTTCACCTCTCACACGACGCGCCATAATCCCCTCCTCCACCTGTGACATTCCCCTGCATCCTGCTCTCGCCAAGGGGAGTGGTCCCCTCAACGCGTTAGCATTTGCATTGTACCCAGATCATCCGACGATACAACATTCTTCAGTGATTTCAGAATCCTGTCCACCGCGCTGAGTGCAGCGGTCCGATCACCGCCGTCTTACGCGTACCGTTTCCTCACACTGTTTCAAGATAGAACGGTCGCGAAATTGCGGGTAGCATCACGTGAATTGATGTGGTAGCGTAACAAATAACCCCACAACAGAGTCTGGAACTGATCGCTCACGGCTCGCGTTTACCCGCGACCCTTTCCAGTCTACAGACAAACTACTTCTCACAGGAGGTCCCTATGAGACGTCCGCATATATTGTTTCGGACACTCGGCGGTTGGTGCACAATTCTCTTCCTTTCAGCTGCTTGTGCCTCAGCAGGCGATACCAAGAAAGGAGCAACGGCTATGACCGTCTCGACCGGAAAACAAGTCACGCTCGAATACACGATGAAACTGGACGATCAGTCAGTCGTGGATACAAATGAGGGGAAAGAGCCATTAAAAGTCACGCAAGGCCGACATGAGATCATCCCGGGGCTGGAGAAGGCACTGGAGGGCATGGCGGCAGGAGAGAAAAAGAAAGTGACGCTTGCCCCAACAGAAGCGTACGGCACCGTCGATCCCAAAGCATTTCAAGAAGTAGATAAGAAGATGGTGCCGACGGAGGCGCAGAAGGTGGGGACGCAATTGGAAGGGAAAACCGCCGATGGCCGAAAGGTCTTTCCGCGGATTTCCGAAGTGAAACACGAGACGATCGTACTCGACTTCAACCATCCGCTGGCCGTCAAAACGCTCTACTTCGACGTCAAAGTCCTGGACATCGCACAAGCCTCGGCGAAGTGATGCTGTCCTCCTGGTGCGGGCGATCACCGCCCCGCACTAAGGGGAGCTCTTGCCTGTCATCCATTTGGTTCAACTCGCACCAGGTCTCATCAAGATCGCTGGTCACTTCCCGCATTCTTCCCTGACAGAGCGATCAGTTTCGCCGTGGCTTGACCATGATGTTGATAGCCCCCAGGTGGACCCCCCTGGTGAGGATGGCCGCTCTGGCCTTCGATAAGGCACTGCCAAGCTCATTGCCGGTCAGCGCTTCGACGTAAAAGATCCTCGCGAACTTCAAGACCTTTACGGCACCGAGGGTGTCTTGTCATCTGTATCCTTTTTCCCTGTGAACACCTGCGTGATGTAAGACTCAACCTCTTCACGGCTCAGCTCTTCAACCCGCGCCGCGAAGACCGGGTACGCTTGAATATGGGTTCGGTTGGCATAGGTTCCGCTCAGCTGCAAAAAGTGCCAGCCTTCGCTTTTGAGGGACTCGGTCATCTGCCGGTAGTGGCGCCATCGCTCGCCGTAGCGAAAGAACTCCTCGACGGCAGCGCTCAACGCCACTACAAGGCTGACGATGAACGTGATCGTTTGAATCAGGGCTTGCGTGTCACTGCCGATATTCAGGCTGACCAGCGCCGGTACGATCACGCCGCCGATGATCGTCGCCAGGCGTAGCCTGCGATACCACCACACAGACTCCTTAGCCTTTCCATCCATCCACATGACCAATTCCAGCCATCGCGCCCGCATAAACTCCTTGTTCAGTTCCGGCAAATCCAGGGATGCGATGAGCTTGTCCAACTCGGCCCGCATGTGCTCTTGATCAGTCGTCTTATTCAGATTATTCATAGGTTCCCTCCACTGAGTCGTTCACGGCAAGAGACAGGTCGCGTAGTTCTCACAGTCTTCGTTTTTAAGCGCTCCCACTACTGCTAATGCTCACATCAATACTCTTTGCCCACCTAAAACAACGCTGATCTTCATTCCTGCAATTTTTACAAGCCCATGAACCGACAGAGAAAGGGAACTACGCTGGGTGAGATGGGGACGCGGCGATGGAAGTGTGTCGCCATAAGGAGGTATCGATACAAATACCATAAGTAGGAAGGGTAACGGAATCGTGTTCTATCCTGCTTTTCTCACCATCAG
>JBKKBQ010000098.1:0-8512 GCA_046714015.1 Nitrospira sp. | reverse complement strand
CTTAGGCCGCACAGGCACCGTGAGTTCGGCCTCGGACATCGCTTTGAGCGCCGCAGCCGCTCCCGCAGTCACCGGCTGAGGTTTCTTAACCGCAGAGGCCGCAGGTTTCGCCTTTGCCTCGCCCTTTTTCTTCGCCTGTGCTTTCGTTGCCATAAAGAGTCCGCTCCAGAAATAGGATGAGTGGTTGGAGGGTCAAAAAATTCCGGTTTCTATATCACGCCCTGTGCCCCTTGAACAAGAGGTGGTGAAGGATGCGTTGAAAACCCTAGGGATAGGTGATGGTCGAATGGACCTCATAGCCGGCGAGTTTGTCGCGTCCCCTCAAACTCTTTAGCTCAACCAGAAAATCGAGCCCGACAATCGTCCCGCCAAGCTGACGAACGAGATGGATCGTCGCTTCCGCCGTTCCTCCGGTCGCCAACAGGTCATCGACGATCAGCACATGCTCTCCGATGTCGATCGCGTCACGGTGCACCGCGAGGCTGTTGTTTCCGTATTCGAGGCTATACTTCACCTCATAACAATCGGCTGGAAGTTTTCCAGGCTTGCGAACCGGGACAAATCCGGCCCCGAGACGCGCCGAGAGAATCCCGCCAAAGATAAAGCCTCGGGACTCGATACCCACCACCTTGGTGATCCCCCGATCCTGATACTGAGTCGTCAATTGGTCGGCAAGACTCCGCACCGCGGCAGGATTCTTCAGAAGCGTAGTGATGTCATAAAAGAGAATGCCGGGCTTCGGAAAGTCCGGCACTTCTCGAATGAGTGCGTGATAGTTGACGGCGGTCACGGGACTTAGAGCAGGTCTGCCTGTGTCATAGTTTTTCGCTCGATGGTGTTGCGAAGCCGAACCAACGCGGCCATCTCGATCTGCCGGACGCGCTCGCGAGTCAGCCCCATGGTACGGCCGATTTCCTCGAGCGTCTTCGCTTCGTCTCCCTCAAGCCCGAACCGTGATACAATAACAGTTTGCTCTTTCTCAGGCAACTCCCTCACCCAGGCCATCAGTTCCGTCCTCCGCCGAACCCCGTCGGCGGTCTCGTCCGGTGCGAGTCCCACCGGATCCTCGATCACATCGCGCAGAAAGGTATCAGTGCGGTCGTTGAGCGGGCTATCGAGCGAACAGGTTGTACGCACCAATTGCTTCAGGTCTAATACTTCTTCTTCGGATGTCTTCATCTTGGCGGCCACTTCGGCCGCCCTCGGCTCCCGCCCAAGCTCCTGCACCAACTGCTCAGCACGATTCAGATAACGATTGAGGCGCTCGACCACGTGCACCGGTAAACGCACCAGCTTGCCTTGATTAATGATCGCCCGCTCGATGTACTGCCGGATCCACCACGATGCGTATGTGCTGAACCGGAACCCCCGCTTGTAATTGAATTTTTCGACCGCTTTGATCAAACCTAAATTGCCTTCTTCCACGATGTCGGAAAACGGAAACCCCCGGTGCATGTAACGCTTTCCGATGCTGATGACAAGACGCAGATTCGATTCGATCATTTGCTGCCGAGCTTGCTCATCGCCGGCCATGACCCGTTTACCGAGATGCTGTTCTTGTTTGAAGGTCAGCAGGGTCGATCGGCGGACCTCCCGCAAGTAGCTCTTCAGGGTATCAAGTCCTTCCGATCGACCGGTTTCCCGTTCGCCCTGATCGGGTGCGCTCGCGGGTTCCGAGGCTTCCACATCGTCGGCAGTATGCCGTCGAGCTTCGCTCAACTCGGACTCCTCGTCATGCGGTCGACTCATGCTTCCTCGTTCGCTAATGCCAAATGCTGAAGTTTGAATACCGCCCGATCGCAGGACTCCACTCCGTCTCAATCTGTGTGACACGGGCAGCAGGAGGACCGGTCTTCAATTCACGGACAAGTGTCTCGATCACCGTCCTTCTCCCCTCCACAATCAGCTCAACCTGCCCATCGTCGAGATTGCGGACGCCACCCACTAGATCAAGCCTGGTGGCGGTTCGTGCCACAAACGCGCGAAATCCCACTCCCTGCACCAGACCACCCACAAGCATACGTGCTCGAACCGGCGGTTCACCGACCGATTGAGTCATCTGGCCCTACCCAAATCCTTGCGTTCAAACAGCCACTCGCCGGTCTGCTCAGCGGATAGTCTCACACCTCCCCTACTGCGTCACGCGTTTTACAATTCTGCGCCGGAAACTGTGCCGGCAATATAGAGTTCATGAACCATTGACACACGAATGGTACGCATACCGGGAAAAGCGGACAGTTCGCACAACATGCGGTTTGATACGGAAGCACAGACACCGGTGGGTTCGATCCTTCGGCACCGACTATGATACAGCGATAAAGGATCGGCGGTACGAGCAAGCTTGATTCTATTTATAGGCGTGAAAGAAGGATAACGTCCACTGGAGGTGTCTATCCGGCGCCTCAATTCGCTACTACGATAAAGAGGCGCCTGTTCACACGAAGTGCGGTTTGGTCGGGGCGAGAGGATTTGAACCTCCGACCCCTGCGTCCCGAACGCAGTGCGCTACCGGGCTGCGCTACGCCCCGACAAGACCGAGCGAACAAACTGAACGGGTGATTGTCTTACAAGACAGGGGTAAAAGGCAACCCATGAGCTTCGGCCACACCTCGATGGGCAACCTTCCCGTCCTTGAGATTGACCCCCTTGGCCAACCCGGGATCAGACCGGATCGCTCGATCCACTCCGTCAGACGCGAGCCGAAGCAGATACGGCAGCGTCGCATTGGTGAGGGCATAGGTAGAAGTGCGAGGAACGATTCCTGGCATATTGGCCACGCCATAGTGCAAGACTCCATCGACGACATAGATAGGGTCCGAATGAGTCGTCGGTCTCGTGGTCTCCACACAGCCGCCCTGATCGACAGAAACATCCACGATCACCGACCCAGGCTTCATCCGAGCGACCAGCGATCGAGACACCAGCTTGGGCGCCTTGGCGCCGGGGACCAGCACGGCGCCGATGACAAGATCGGCTGAGTCCACAGCCTCCTCAATGGTAGCGGAACTCACAGCGCGCGTGACAATCCGGCCCCGGTACTGATCATCGAGGTGTCGCAACCGTTCAACATCCAAATTGATCACAGTCACCTGGGCTCCCATTCCGACCGCGATGCGAATCGCTGAGCTTCCCACTACGCCGGCGCCAAGCACGACGACCCTGCCCGGCTCCACTCCTGGAACTCCTCCCAATAGGACACCCCGTCCCCCGTGAATTTTTTCCAGATATTGAGCACCGATCTGCACGGACATCCGCCCGGCGATTTCACTCATCGGCGTGAGCATCGGAAGACTGCCGTCTTTTGCCTCGGTCGTTTCATACGCGATCGCCGTGATCTTGCTACTCAGGAGCTCCTTCGTCACTTCCGGCAGTGAGGCGAGATGCAGATAGGTGAACAGGACTTGACCCGGACGAAACAGATGACACTCAGAAAGCTGCGGTTCTTTAACCTTCAAAATCAAATCAGCTTTCTTGAACAATTCATCCTTCGAACCGGCAACCGAAGCCCCAGCCTTACGATACTCGTCATCGCTAAATCCACTGCCCTGCCCGGCGGACTGCTCGACCCAGACCTCATGCCCCCTCTGACGCAACGTTGCAGCACCGTCTGGCGTAAGGCTGACGCGATACTCGTGATCTTTGATTTCCTTCGGGACACCGATCATCATGCAAATTCTCCCTCGGCTATGCAGCGTATGTCGCTCGCTGAAGCCATTATACCTCGACACCCGGCAACGTGACTGCCAGATCATGCAGGCCCCGTGGACAGTCTGGAAAGGCCTGTTGTAAGATGCACGCTCTACGTATCGGTTACGGAGGTGAGGATGGACTCCTGGAACGGATCCTGTCAGGCTTGCAGAACCACCGGTGGCCCGCTCACCAAGTTGTCGCTGGGAAAAGATTTTTTCGGCCGCCCCTACGATCGCCTGTCGCCGTCATCGGATCAAGACCCGCAATGGTATTGTGCCCCATGTTCGATGCACAAAAACTTACAGCGGGATTTTCGCGATATCCGGACTGAGTTCGACAAACTACGCGCCGGTCAAGGATCGGAACTTTCGAAAGGCGACGAGTTCCGACGCGCGTCATTGCGGTTGCAGGAAATCATGGCTATCTTGAGGGGAACTCTGCAGCAATCTCTGTTCTTAAGCCGCCAGGATGTGACGCTCCTGATGGAACGGCTCAATACCCTCACCATGCCGGCATAGCTGCCCGACCGTATGCCACCATTTCAACGGCACATTTTCGTCTGTACGAACCAGCGTCCAAAAGACGATCCGCGTGGCTGTTGTGCGAACTTAGGCTCGGAAACACTTCACGCGCATTTCAAGAACGAAACAAAGCGGTTGAATCTCAAAGGGCTCGTTCGCGCAAACAAGGCCGGCTGCCTGGACCATTGCGAGCTGGGTCCCAGTGTGGTGGTCTATCCTGAGGGCGTGTGGTACTGGGTCGGGACGGAAGCGGACGTCACAGAAATCATGGAACGGCATATTTTGAAGGGCGAGATCGTCACCCGATTGCTCATGCCCGACCATCCGGTTCCGGAACGACTGGATCCCATCAAGAAGTAGGACTTCGCGACTATACTTCCATGCCGACAGAAGACAAATGGAAGGCCAACATGGAAAAAGTGGCCTTCACCCAGCAGTTTCCTGGGCTCACACTGGACTGGAAAGTTTGTGAAAGCAAAACGATTGAAGCCGTGGTCCCCTTGACGGGTAAGCCGACTGCCTCGGTGATCGTGTTTACCGACGGTTCGTTTACGATCGCCCCCCCATTGGCCCCGGAGCCATGGGAGTTGGGCCAGGCCCTACTCGATGTCAGAAAACACCTGGAACCCAAACACCGAGCAGCGTATGAGGACTTTGACCGTCTGGCGAAGAAGGATAAGGAAGCGCTGCGCTCGGCTCGGCTGGAAAAAATCATCGGCGCGATTCAGAATAATTTAGAACAGATTCCCGAGCTCAAAGATCGGCTCAAAGAACTCGTGAAGGACTGGAAGTGAGTAGCCTGCCGAAGAAAAATATGTTCGAGATCTTCTCTCAAGGCCTCTTTGAAGGAGTCAAACCCATGTTGGTCATTCGTGATCACCTTGTCCGCCATCCCGACCGCTGCACACACCAGGCCGTCTGTGTCCCGATTTGCCCGACCAGTGCCTGGCTCTCAACGCCGCCCTACAAGTTTGATCCATCACGCTGCCTCGAAAGCTGCCGGCTTTGTCTGGATGCCTGTCCATCACAGGCGATTTACGCTGTCTTCAAGAAGGGCGACAAACTGTTGGAGCCGCAGAAGAAGTAGAGAGCGAGGCGGTCCATTACCTGTGCTCGCTGACCGCTCACACAAGAATTGATCGAAAGTTACCTCGTAGGCGGTGCTCGGTCAATGCGCGCAGTTTGGTGATTGACCACACCACCTCGCGAAAAGAGGAAAAAATCAAGAAACTGCGTAGCGCAGCCGTTCCTGCCGCACCCGGATACAGGCAAGAAGGAAAGTCATACAATTTGCTTTCGCAAATGCCCCCAGTAGGCGGTTCCTGTATAGCCGCAGGCAACGGTGCCTGTGGTTGCAGCCATAATCTGATAGACCTTGCTGCGAGGGATTTTGACTTTTATGGCAGGATTCAAAAGGTCGGGAGAATTCATGACCAGCTTGAGCGATTCTCCGGCAGAAAGGATCGGCCACATGCAGGAGAGTCGTAACCTGGTTTCAGGACGTGGAATCGCCATTGTGTAGAGCCAGCCCTGATCAAGGTGCTCGACTGCCAAGCGAACAAGTTTACTCAGCACAGGTCTAAAGCGAGGAAGGTTGTTCTGGTCCAGCAAATCGTGTGGTCCAAGCCCGGCTTCGATGAGCATCATTTCAGGAATGTAACAGCGCCCCTTCTGCAGATCATGAGCGATGTCCTTGACGATGTTCGTCAGTTGCAGCCCCTTTCCAAATCTCACTCCGACCTCCGACATTTGTTGAATGTCCCAATTCGCAAGTGCCTTGCGATGCGCACACATAAGATCAGTCCAGAATTCGCCGACACATCCCGCCACATGATACGTGTAGCGGTCCAAGTCTTCGGGGGTCTTCAGCGCGGTGATGTCGGCTATGGAAGCTCCGGGGAAGACGCTCAGATCCATTTCCATTCCCTGCGTCAATGTGGTCATCAGCCGCTGAACTCGACGTCGGTCGTCCGTCGAAAATTCGAGGAACATCCGGAAGCATTCGTCCAGCCGTTCGAGCAGGATTCGCTCAGCCGAATTTTGTTGGAGCGGTCCCACGGCCTGTTGGATGGTACGGATCTGCACCCAATCAATCTGATCCCCGACAAACTGCTCCCTGAGGCGATTGAGAAACCATAAACGGCGTGGCCGGTCGATCAATTCCGTATCGGCAATCGTATCTGCGGCCCTGGCAAAGAGATAGGCCAATCCTACTTGATCACGAACATTCGCCGGCACGACAACTAATGTCGTGTAAAACAGACGTGAGACTTGCTTGAGAAGGTCGCGGAGCAGCTCCTGTTTGGAAGATACGGTCGTCGTGGAGAGATCCATTACCTGACTTCCAATAGTCCTTCCATCCCCTTGTCTCGATGGCTGGACATGGGCCACAATCGTTTGTCGCAAAAGAACGGAAAGAGCCCGGGCTGGGTCGGAACGAATTTGGTCATGACGGTCTTCCCGGCTCCGACATCCTGCTCGACCGACAAGCTGCCGGCCGGGTCTTTGATGATAAAGTTATGCGGCGTAATCATGGTGATGCTGGTCAGCGTCAATTCGACTTCCTTCCCACTTTCCACAACCAAATGGCTCGGCGAATAGGAATAGCTGTCAAGAACGATCTTGGCACGCTGAATCCCATCGGGGGAAATTGGGACAACGATCGGTGGGCCAGGCTCTAACCCGTCGGCGGCCTGCCCGACCGGCACGAGCGCAGCAATGAACCATCCCACCATAGCAAGCGCACAAAAAGACTTTCGGATAAATTGCATGAGAACTTTCTAACAGGAACCGTGGGAAATGGTCAACTTTACCTCGTACTTTCAGCGACTTCTGACACCTTGACTTTCAGCTGCAAGGTCTTATTTCTAGTTGTCACTGATCACTGAATGCTGCAACTCTCAAGAACAGTTTGTGTATAATATGGACGGTTCGGTCTCTGGTTACGTGTGATAGGTGAAAGCTGATCGCGAAGGAGGACATCAATGAAGTGGCTTAAAGGCATTGGCCTGTTCCTGATTGCAAACTTTCTCATCTATATCACGCTGTCGTTCACGGCCAATCTGTTGATCAACGTCGTCCTGCCGTCATTCGGGATTGACGTACGAGGGGTATTCAATCAGCAGCTCTTGGTCTGGTCATTGGTCATTGGATTCGGCGGCGCGTTCATCAGCTTGGCATTCTCCAAGCAGATGGCTCGCGCGATGCTGAGTTGTCAGCAGATCACCCAGCCCCGGTCACATGCTGAACACATCATCTATGGCTCAGTCCAAGAGATTGCGCAACGGCTTCACATCACCATGCCAGAAGTCTGGGTGTATAACTCACCCGATCCTAACGCCTTTGCAACCGGCCCGAGCAAGAACAATTCGATGGTGGCGGTGTCAACCGGTCTGTTGCAAAACCTCAAAGAAGACGAGGTGAAGGCGGTGCTCGCCCACGAGATGGGCCACGTCTACAACGGAGACATGTTTACGACAACCGTCCTTTCCGGATTGATGAATACATTCGTCTACTACATCAGCAACTTCCTGGCACAGATCGTCGGGCAACCGCACGGAGACCGCGAAGAAGGGAATGCGGGAAATCCGATTCTTGCCTTTGTGGTGTATATCTTCTTGCAGGTCGTCCTGTCCTTCTTGGCGATGCTGGTCGTCAGTTGGCATTCTCGCCGACGCGAGTTCGGCGCGGACGCTTTTGCCGCGAAGGTGTATGGCAAGGGCGCGATGGTCTCAGCGCTGGAGTCCATCAATCGGTGGGTTACCCGAGCACAGCCCGAGCATGGCACACAGGATCCGTTGGCGACCTTCAAGATCTCCGGCAAAACATCCGGATTCATGCACCTCTTCGCCACTCATCCGCCGATGGAAGAACGGATCGCGGCCTTGCAGCGACTGCCGGTCTAACAGGATGCGGAAAAAGGCCGCCAGCGGCGTTCTCGTATCGCTCAGAAACCCACCGTACGGCCTGGGCAAACGCCTGTTCATACAGGCGATGGGTGGGCGGGTGAAAACAGAGTACGATTCGCCTCTCTTCGCTCGCTGCGGCCTTGCTGGACAGCCTTTTTGCGCATCCTGCATGGCGGTTCAGCGTCGTCTCAAACCTCGATACCCGTGACGGCCACAGAGATCAGAATGAGTTTTTCCGCAACCTGCTAAACTCTCGCCTTTAGGTTTTTCGGTAGAATCTGATGTGCTGGCGATATTCCTGGACGGCCCCCCATATGGCGGCCCCGCCGAGCGCAATGTTTTCATAAATAGCAGCTTAAACCACCGGATAGTCGATATCAACCTCATAACGGT
>JBKKBQ010000097.1:0-4802 GCA_046714015.1 Nitrospira sp. | reverse complement strand
TAATAATGAGCGTCACGTCTACGGACGGGCGCGAGTCGGTGAGCGCCCTGTGTCCTAGAGGCTGAGGCGTAATTGTTCTCACCCACCCTGCCCCGAGCTGCTGTGGCAGCTCTCGCCCGGTGGCGTTGAGGTCTTGAGGTTCACGCCGTGCCGAATAAGGCACGGCACGCCTGTGAACGCCGCCGAGATGGTGAGGCGGCAGTGTCCCGCGAGACGCCGCTGGCGGCCTTTTTCCGCATTCTGCTAAATCACGGACAGTTTGTCACGCATTGAGCGGTGATGACCATGTCGAGTATCCCACCGATCGGCGACTTGGAAATCCATCAAGATCTTGTCATCCAGCATCGAACGTGGGCGATCCAGCGAATGGGCTGGGCCGCCATGGCCCTCCTCGTAGCCGCGGCACTCTGCGGCCTCTTTGGGAGTGGACCGTTGGCACGAACGACGGTGAGGGACGCTCGGGATTTCATGCAAGTCGAGTACGATCGTTTTGGCCGTCATGGGGGCAATCTCTTGCTCCAGTTCACCCTCGCACCGAATGCCACGGGGGATGATAGGGTTACGGTTTGGATGGATCGGGCGTACTGGACAAGCCTGGCCGTCAACCACATCACCCCTCAACCGGTCGCATCAAGCACCGCGTTGGACGGATTCACGTATGTTTTTTCTATAGGGACTCGTCATGTGCCGGCTGTCGTCACCTTTCATGTCCGCCCTGTATCGCGAGGGCTATTGGAAGCGCACCTACAACTGAATGACCAGGGCAAGATCCGCTTCCGCCAGTTCATTTACCCCTAAGCCGCCCCCCTACCAAGGAGAACTCAGATGGAAACTGTGTTCCGGGCGCTCAGCATCTATCTGGTGTTGCTGCTCGTCTTTCGCTTGTGCGGTCGGCGCACGCTGATGCAATTAACCAGCTTTGATTTTGTCCTACTGTTGATCATCGGCGAAGCGACGCAGAATGCCATGCTTGGCGACGACTATTCGATAACGACTGCGGTCTTGGCGATCGTCACCCTCGTCGGAACTGACATCGTTTTGTCCTACTGGAAGCATCGGTCCCCGGCTGTAGAACGCTGGCTGGACGGACTACCGCTGATCATCGTGAACCAGGGCACTCCACTGAAGCCGCTTATGGACCGCGCTCGGATTGATGAGGATGATATTCTCGCCGCGGCGCGCCTGAGTCAGGGCCTCGAGCGCATGGACCAGATCAAATATGCGATCTTGGAAGTGGGCGGGGAGATTTCAGTGATCCCAAAGTAAAACTACAAAATAAACCGCCAGCCATGAGGCATGCGCGATCCTAGAAAGATCCAGGCCATGGAGCGCTTCGCTTACTTCCCAAAGTATGCGAGGCTCGGACATCACAGCCCTGTGGCGGGAACCGTGTACCGCTCCTCGATCGCGGATCGTACCAATTGCCGGCTGCGCTCGGCGCTGATGGAGGGCTCTTTTTCAATTCGCCGGACGGCATCCGCCAAATGGGAATCTTTAATGCCCTCCGATATCCATTTGCTGTAATCCCCCTGTTGCAGGTGATGTAACCACGTCTTTTCATCGACACCATCTGCCAATTGCAGAAACGAGATGAGGTTCTGCGCGCGTAGGTTCAATATGTTGTCCGGACCTCTGAAAAAAAAGCTCCGATCCTCCGGCAACTCCCCCTCGGCATATTTGCGACGATGACGCTGACGGTCCGCTTCACCTGGAGCGATGCGCAATCGGTAAGGTGACTCGGTGGACCGTCGATCCCAAAAGATCGCTTCACCATGAATCAACGTCGTAGGCTCGAGCTGAGGTGGAGGCAGACCGAGCGCCTCGCAAAAGCGCGCGATCGTACCAGCCGGATCCTCTCCCAAGGACGCCATCACCTCCACCGTCTGAAGCACCGATTTCGCAACATGGTCGGGATGCACGGTGACGTACACCATACCGGTCAAATCTTGCGCCAGCACGGCTTGCACCGGTTGCCAATCGCGAGGCAGCAAATGGTGCGTTTCGTCGACGAGAATCCAATGGGGTCGCCCGGATTTTGCCCGACGCTCCTGAAGGGCGGGCAGAAGGGCAAGGAAAAAGGCGGGGCGATCCTGTAACGGCACGCCCACCAGATTGACGACCAAATTCGTGTCCGGGCTCTCCAGAGCGGTGAGGATCTCGGTCATACCTGGACCTCGCTGCGGAGTTCCAAACATGACCGCTCCCGACAACCCCTCGTAGTCTCCTTCCGGGTCGATCACACAAAACTGATACCCTTGTGCGATCACCCGTTCGAGAATCCCGTTGGCCAACGTGGATTTTCCGCTTCCGGACGAGCCGGCCAACAATAGGTTTAATCCTGTGGCGGGTATCGAGACTTCCGCGCCATTCTCGCACGTCCCGATGAGAATATTGCGGCGGCTCGTGTTGAACGGAGGAGCATCCAGGTCATGCTCCACAAGCTCACTGATGATCTCGGACACTCCGTGCCCTTCCGCGCCGGCGGTTACCCAATCAGCGATTTCTTTGAGCATCGGCACGGCATTGGCCACGGCCACCGCATACTCACATTGATTGAGCAAGGCGTGGTCGTTTTCTGCATCTCCAATCGCCACGACGTTGCGCGGCGATAAACTCATCTCGCGCAAGGCAGCCATAAGCCCGCTGGCTTTGTTGACACCGGACGGAACGACCATGACGCAGTCTCGATTGAAGATGACTTGCAGCTCCAGCCCTAGATCGCGAATAACTTCGAGCAGCGTCAACTCATGCGGCCGAACCGTGCCTACGATAGAGTCCCCGACCGAAAGCTGCGGAACCTGCCGGTGACGTAACTCGTCGACAAATTGTGGAGGAATCGGAGGAGCCAACACAGTTTGTTCGCGTGTCGCCGGGCGATAAAGCACCGCGCCGTTATCGGCGACGACTCGCTCGCACAGCCCGATTTCGGGAAAGATGTCCAGGATATCGGGCAGCAGACGCCCGGTGACGAGAATGATCTTCCGCCCGGATTGAATAAGACGTTCAAGAGCGGCGATCGTCGTGGGTTCCACCCGACCATTGATGGCCAGCGTGTTATCATAATCCGTCGCTAGGGCAACGTATCTCATAGGATGTCTGTGCACATCACAAGCACCTTTTGCCTATGAAGCTTATTTTTGTGCAGCGGCCTCGTGGGATCCAGAACTACCCGACAGCGCCATCGCGGCAATGATCGTAAGACGCTCAAAAAGCACGGAACGATCTCGAAGAGTGAGATCGAGATCGTTCCGTTCGGGTTTCAATCGGATCAGCGTTTACTGCTCGGATGGTCACCTTCATGACCTGGAGCTGGACCGGGCGGTAAAGCGGGTGTCCCGCTCGGCCCTTCACCACCCACCGAGGATTCACCCATCGTACCTGCGGACGCAGGGCGATCGGTTCCGCCGGCACCTGGATCTCCGCTTTTCGGCTTAGGTTGGCTTCGGACTTTGTTGATCTCATCCATATAATGGGAAACATCCGGCGACATATCTTTTGCCGACGTGGAATTGACGGTCGGCCGTAAGTCCTTCTTGGTCGCATTCAGGATCAAATGATCACCGTCTTTTTTGAACTGGCTCCACTGAAGCGGCAATTGAAACTTATCGCCCTCCAGTTCCAAGACGGCATATTCCACTTTCCCTGTCTTGGTGTCCTTGAGCAACTTTTCAATCGTGCCGAGGGTTTCTCCCTGTTTATTCTTCACAATCTGATCGAGATGGCCGCCTTTTTCATCCACCAATTCGCCTCGGCGAACAGGCACCACATCGTACTTGCCCACCAGCCCCGCCTGGCCACCGGTCATGTCGGTCGCCTGATTCTCGAATGAAGATTTCGGCTGATTCATCTGTTGCCCAGGCACCTGCCCCGGTCCGCCGCTCCCACCCGGCCGGTCACTGCCGATCTTACCGATGGAGCCCGTCCCATCATTCTGGGCATAGGTCATACCCGCCAAGAGGACAACGAAAAATCCAATCCAGAATCCATTGACTGATGCGATCCGTCTCATAGATCCTCCATGATAGATATGTGCGGTTACTGACCTTGCTTTGCCTCATGCGATGGCTGCTTTAGGAGGGCGGTCTCACCATCATATTTTGCATACTGTGCGTCTCACTCTTCACCACCGGCGACGTGTGCGCCGATCGGCTCAACGGCATTGGTTTGTGAGATACCTTGGGTTGAAGATCGTACACGTCATACATCACCACGGACGCATCGGGTTGCGCGGGTGGCGATAGATTCGGCCACTCACGCTTATCGAAGCCCGGCGTATTCCTGAGCCACGCTTCCCTACCGTTCAGCACGAAGTGACTGTGGTCTCCGCTGAGGATCAACACATTCCACGGCACCGCAAAATTTTGTCCTTCGGTTCCGAGCACTCTTCCGGAGGACAAGACGACATATTTGATGAATCCACTGGCGCGCGAATTCACGACCAATTCCTTGATCTTGCCCAAATCTTTTCCTTCCAGGTTCTTAACGTTCATCCCGATCAGGCCGGTTCCTTTGGTCACATCGTTGGGCTGATTTCCTGCGAAGGCCGTCTTCGATGATGAACACAACTCAATTCCTCCGATCATCATGAGGCTTGCCGCTATGATCATGGTTCGGACAGCTTCCATTCGCCAACTCGTGCCACCTGAAAATGACAGCCATTAGAATTTTAGACAGCTGCAAAAGCTAGACCGACCTGTATCGCGGACAGACCTCACCGAATATTTCCTTATTTGCATAC
The DNA here is from genome assembly GCA_046714015.1 of Nitrospira sp. Lineage (GTDB taxonomy): Bacteria > Nitrospirota > Nitrospiria > Nitrospirales > Nitrospiraceae > Nitrospira_D. Next base: position 64 of record JBKKBQ010000097.1, on the reverse strand, counting down.
AGAAGTCGTAGACAGGACCAATGGTCTCCGAAACCAGGGAAAGCCTTCCGGACAAGTTGTCACG
>JBKKBQ010000096.1:0-6348 GCA_046714015.1 Nitrospira sp. | reverse complement strand
GTCCAACGGGTGCATGGAAAGAGGCTGGACAAAGCCCATACCTTTACGAATTGGAGTGCCCGCCCGTTGTCCCACGATCAACTGGCCTATGCGCTGGAGGATGTGACGTTTTTATTGGCCATCCATGACCATCTGCACAGTCGCTTATCGAAACTTGGAAGGCTCCAATGGGTTCATGAGGAGTTCTCTCGTCTTGAAGCGGTCGTGGGCGAGACTCGTCGCGAGCCACAAGAACGCTATCAACGCATCAGAGGATGGGATCAGCTGAAGCCGAAATCGGCCGTGGTGCTTCGGGAACTCGCGGGTTGGCGCGAAGGGGAAGCGAAACGGAGAAATGTGCCTCGGAGCCGGGTTGTCCGGGATGAAGTGCTGCTTCAGCTGGCGCGACAGCCTCCACGACACCAGGATGAGTTACGCAAAGTGAGAGGTCTCCATGCGTCAGAAATTGACCGCAATGGAGAGTCGATTCTTGCCGTGATTCAAGCAGCGCTTGCGCTTCCTCCCTCGGCTTGGCCGGTCCTCACCAAAGAGCGAAAGCCTGAGCCTGAATCGAACGGGTTTGTCGAGCTGCTTCAGGCGATCGTTAAGGCGCGCGCCCTAGAGGAAGAGATTGCGCCGACCCTATTGGCGACGACGGCCGACCTCCAGGAATTAGTCGATGCCACAACGAATCGATCAACTCTGGATCTCCCACTCCTGAGGGGATGGAGACGAATCTTAGTGGGCGAGCTGTTGCTTGATGCGCTGGACGGGAAGGTCGCCGTCACCGTTGATCAACATACCAGGACGATTCGGTGGTCGCGCTCCGGTCACTCAGCCGACCCATGAGCCATCAGGCAGGGTGGCGTGTTCAAAACGGAACGACCGATCCATTGTTTTCACTGCCTTATTGGTCTCCAGCAGGGTGGTGCGTAAGCCACCCGTTATAATTCCTCAAGAAATCATCACTTTCTTGCCGAGGTTCCACTACAATTTCTGCACTCTGGTACGGTTCTCGCTCCCCTATCAATGATTGGCTGATACCCTGAACTGTAGGGAATTATGTCCCCAAGAATCAGAACGTTCTTCGCCTTCATGATTCCAGGAAGAGTCATCTATCTCGTCGCTGTCGGTTTTCTTCGCCCGCAGGGGTTGCCGCAATGGGTGCAGGGACCAGTCCACGCATTTCCGTTGATCGTACTGGGGTTTGGATTTTTCTTTGGTTGGTATCTCTCCAGTAGTCGTGTGATCCTCTCGCTCATGGTTCTCGCTGGTGCCGACCGTGCCCTCATCCTATTTCCGTCGACCGGTGCTGATCATTCTTCCGTGGGACACATTGTGTTTGCCGCGACCACGTTTCTCTTGCCGCTCAACCTCATTGCACTCTCCTTTATCAAGGAAGAGACCATCTCGACCCGGCGCGGCATCCTTCCCCTATCATTGGTTCTGTTCCAGCCGTTCCTGGTGCTGTGGTTGTCGTTGCCGGAACAGGTCGGCGTCGCGCTGTCGCTGCAACAACCACTTGTGCCGATGCTGGGAACCGAGTGGACAGTACTGCCTCAGCCGGCTCTATTGGCTTTTTGTGGGGGGCTGCTGCTGATTGGTGTGAGATTCATGGTGGAAAAGAATCCACTCGACGGAGGGGCGCTCTGGACATTGGTTGCATCATTCAGCGCCTTTCAGGGACTCTCCTACGGGTGGTCGCCGACCAACTTTCTTTCCACGGCCGGACTCATCCTTTTTCTGACGCTCATCCAAGCCTCTCATCAACAAACCTATCGCGATCACTTGACTGGTGCCCTTGGCAAGTTGGCTTATGAAGAAGCTGTAGCAAGTCTTCGGAAAAAATATGCCCTTGCCGTTGTGGGGATCGATCAACTGAAACACTATGGTAACCAACATGGCAAACCCGTCAGCGACCAACTGCTTCGTCTGCTTGCGTCGAAGATCATGGCTGTTGCCGGTACCGCGAGGGTGTATCGGCTGGCCGGAGAGGAGTTCACCATTCTGTTTCCACGAAAAACGGCGAACGAAACGTTGGCCGAGCTTGAGACAATCCGCAAGGCGGTGGAACAGACCACACTGTTCTTACACGGTCGTCACCAAGTCTGGGAAAGGAAAGGCACCGCTCGTGCCGGATCTGACGATGGAGGACTCGAAGTCACGGCCAGTATTGGTCTTGCAGAAACCGAGGATACGCAGTCTTCGATCGGCCTGGTGATCAAAGCCGCGTATCGAGCGCTGTATGAAGCTAAGGGAGAAGGGGGAAATATTGTAAGGCGAGGGTTTCTCATCGACGACACCAAAAAATCGGTCCACGGAGAGACGGGCCGCATCGTGGCGTATAACGAGTTTGAAAATTCTTAGCAGGCTTACAACAGTTTCTTGATTGAATCCGCCGGTCTTGCCAGAATCGCCTTCTCGCCTTTTTCGACGATCGGACGCTGAATCAGATCCGGGTATTTCACCATCAAGTCGAGGAGTTCATCGTCGGACAGCTGTTTCTTCGCCAGGCCAAGTTCACGGTACAGGTCTTCTTTCGTTCGAAGCACGTCTTGAAGGGAAAGGCTCGCCTTCTTCAATAAACTCTTCAACTGTCCTTTGGTAAACGGACGTTCATAGTAGTTGATCGCTGTATAGGGTTGACCACTGTCCTTGAGTAGCTGGACGGCCTGTCGGCATGTGGTGCAGGTCGGTTTCTGATAGATCGTGATTTCTGTCATAATATCTCCTTGGTGAGAAGACGCGTTTTTGACGGTGTTTTTCGGCCTATGTTTAGATCCTGGCCGGGTGTTCTTGCAAGAGGGTCCTGTATGCCGTGGGTTGGAACCAGCTCCGCCGGTCAGTTCGCCTGGGCCACCGTCTCCCAGCGAACGCTCAAGGATCTCCGCATCAAGCGTAAAGGCCAGCCGGTCGTTGTCCTTGGCCACTTGCTGAATCGCAAAGGGCAGGAAGCCGCCTTCGAAGTGTTCAACGATCGGATCGCTCTTGTCAAGTTCAGTGACGGGGGGACTGCGGGTTACGATCCGGCCGAACTCTTGCTTCCTACTGAAATCGACGACCTGGGCATTGCCTATTTTGAAATCCGCTCCTGCCGTTCCTGCGATTGCCTGTTTCCGCTTACCCTGGAAGAGGCCGAATTGGAACAAGAGCCCAATCAATGCCAAGATTGTCGCAGTTAATCTACGAGTGGAGCCACCTCCAAGGCCTTTTTCAGGAGGCAATCTCCTGCAAAACCCTGTAACACCATCGGTAACATAGCCCCGTCGATAGCGTGCGCCGAGTGTATCCGAAATCCCTCGGAAGACTTTTGCCCTTCGAGCTTGAGCGCGTGACAGATCTCCAGTTTTTTCCAGACCAAATTTGACAGGATTTGATCTGAGGCCAGCAGCTTCATGTCGGTGACCGATCCATCTATTGCGACCTTTGCTGGAACCCGTGTCTTATCTTTCGGAAGCTCGCTGACCACGGCAAATGCGATAACATCCTCCTCCGTTGCGGCGGAAGAAGGGTCCGCGACGTTCCCCATCATAACTAGAATGCCGCACATGATGGCCGTTCGTATCATTCACGTCTCTGACTCATCATCCAATCAGGGCACTAGCTAATACGTGACAAATTGAGTATGCCAAGCACAATTTTCCATTGCAAGAATGACGCACTCCCATGGTAGGTTAAACAGAAGCGTAAGAGGGTTTCGTTTCGTCTGAGGTGTGTCATGCCCCATGATTTCATGCCGGGATTAGCCGGTGTTCCAGCCGCCACGTCATCGATCAGCGATGTCGATGGGCAACGCGGCATTCTGGAATACCGCGGTATCAGAGTTGAGACCCTTTGCGCAGATTCATCCTATCTGGAAACCGCCTACCTCTTATTGTTTGGGCATCTTCCGTCGACGGCTGAATTTCAACAATGGACCAGGAACGTGACCCGTCATCGGCGCATTAAGTTCAGTATCATTGACTTGCTGAAGTGCCTACCCGAGTCGGGACATCCCATGGATGCGCTCCAGGCGGCGGTGGCGGCACTGGGCATGTTTTATCCAGGCCGTAACGTCAAGGACATTGAGAATAACTATTGGAGCGCGGTGCGACTGGTCGCGAAGCTACCGACGATCGTAGCGGCCTGGGCAAGACTGCGCCACGGAGATGATCCGGTCCCGCCGCGCGACGATCTCGGGTTCAGCGAGAACTTCTTCTATATGCTCACCGAGTCAGTCGCTCCATCCGTGTGGGCGGACATCTTCGACGACTGTCTGATCCTCCATGCCGAGCACACGATGAATGCCTCTACGTTTACGGGACTGGTCACGGCCTCAACTCTGGCCGATCCCTATACCGTGGTCGCCTCGTCGATCGGTGCGTTGAAAGGACCCTTGCATGGGGGAGCAAACGAAGAAGTAGTGATGATGCTCCGAGAGATCGGCACTCCGGAGAAGGCAAGGCCGTATGTCGAACGATCCCTACAAAACAAAAAGAAACTCGTGGGATTCGGCCACCGCGTCTACAAGGTGAAAGACCCTCGTGCCACGGTGCTTCAGGAGCTCTGTCGGCGCTTGTTCAAGGAAGGTGGAAGCTCGCCGCTGTATGAAGTGGCGTTGGAGGTGGAAGCGGTCGCGGGGGAATCACTGAACAGTAAGGGGATCTATCCCAACGTCGATTTCTACTCCGGCATCATCTACGACCAGATGGGGATTGATGTCGATCTCTTTACCCCACTATTCGCCATGGCGCGGGTGTCGGGTTGGCTGGCCCATTGGCTGGAGCAGTTGCGGGAAAACAAGCTATTCCGGCCCGATCAAATCTACTCCGGCGAGCATAACCGGCCCTACGTGCCCATCGACCAACGATAATTCCTGTATTTACTAACACCTTACCTAGCCCTTGACTTCCCCATCGGTCGATTTATCTAAAACTCAGACAGTGTGAGTCGGCGCCGGGTCAGTAGCTAGCCAGACAATCACAAGGCATGACATGAAGGAGGTCGCTATGACACTCGTACGTTGGGATCCGTTTCGGGAATTGGAAGACGTCTCAGATCGGTTGAATCGCATGTTCGCGCACTCTGCTGCATCGCGAACCAACGGCAAAGAGACCATGATCGTAGCGGATTGGACGCCGTCGGTCGATATCAGTGAGACCGACGGGGAGTATCAGATCAAGGCCGAAATTCCGGACGTCAAGAAGGAAGATGTCAAGGTGACGGTGGAGGACGGGGTGCTCACGATTCAAGGCGAGCGAAAGCATGAGAAGGAGGAAAAGGGGAAAAAGTATCATCGGATCGAGCGGTCCTATGGCAGCTTCGTCCGGACCTTCTCGCTGCCGGATGTGATCGACGACGAGAAAGTAAAGGCCGAGTTCAAAGATGGGGTGCTCAACCTCCATCTGCCGAAGTCGGAGAAGGCGAAACCAAAAGCCATCGAAGTCAAGGTGGCGTAAGTCGGTCTGAGGGTTTTCGTAGCACAAAGGCCCGCCGATGAGGCGGGCCTTTCTATGACAAATAAGGAATGGCGACGCGGAGTCCGACTGCAGAGACGAAAGCCTTGAAGTCGCGATCGCGTGTGACAAGTGACGCATGGTGATCGAGGCAGCTTTGAGCGATGAGGGTGTCGGCCAAATTTGCTCGGCGACCGGCTCTGATCACTTTTGCTCGGAGTAGGCCGGTACGCTCCCAGAAGCCTTCGGTCATCGAGAGGGTGGGGAGTTCCAGAATCGTCCGTCTCAATGTCGGTGAGAGATCTGGATCACTAAGAAGTTCTGCCACGGTGACCGGTGAAAGAACCCCGACCTGATCAATGAGAGCCTGATCGATCACATCCACATCGGCCCCTTCTTCGCCTTGCAAATAGGCGATAAGAGAACTTGTATCGAGGCAGAGCATCAGTCCAGCCGTAGCTCCGAAAGCTTTACGCCAAACTTCACCTTGCCGCGAAATCGCCGCAGGCGGCCATAGGCGCCTCCGGCAGCAACCAATTCAAGTCCTCTTCGTACGGTCGGCGTGACACCTTCGCCGCTTGCCGTGGTTGCGCGCTCCAGGAGGTCGGCTGGAACCTCTACCGTGAGTTTTTTAAGCTGTTTCGCCATGATACCCGTCCCTTTGCGCCCGAGGTGTGTGTCGCAGCACTCTGTATACCATGCGAGTTACCATATGTACATACGGTATCATGTGGCGGTCGTTATGTAAGGTTTCTCTGGATGTGACAGGGGCTATGTCGCCGGTTGCAGGCCTGCAGCGGCTTCTATGTCGCTCACCCGCACGCCCAGTATGTTGCCGTCGGGACCCCCGCAGGGGCATAAATCTTCGCACTGTCGAACGCTGCGACCTGCCTGCGCGAAGCGCTTCGGCGAGGCAGGGAACGCTGCTGGCGGA
>JBKKBQ010000095.1:0-5958 GCA_046714015.1 Nitrospira sp. | reverse complement strand
GCATGACGTCATCATGTGATTCTTGCATTGAGCGAATGTGCCCTGGAGGTGACGATGGCCTCTCGATGCGCCCGGCAGCCCAGATCATGTGAGCCCACGCTGAAAACCATTTCTATATTCCTCGCCTGCTCCGATCCCGTTGGTGGTTCATCGTTCTCAACCTACCGATGTTGCTCGTGCGCCCCATCGCGGAACTCGACGCGGCTGAAGCGGAAGAGTCCGCTGAACCTCTGCCCAAGGAATTGTCAAAGGAATGGTATGTGAGTGGATTCCTCACGCGTACTTACCCGATCGGCGGCACTCTCAAATTCGACGGCGAGAAGATTCTGGACACCAGGTTTGACAGCGCGACAGGGGGAGGTCTCAAGATAGGTGTCTTCCCCTCATACAAGTCTATTTTTGGAGCAGAATTTGAGGCATCTGGTCAAAGGGGACGGTCATGGGCACCGCAAACAGTGTTCGGCAACACGGTACGCTCCGCTCAATTGGAGATGACCGCGGTCAACTTCATGGTCAATGCCCTCGCTCGATACCCCAGCCACTATATTCAGCCCTACGCAGGTGTTGGCCTAGGGTTCTCCATCCTGAGGATGGATGGGCACACGCAAAATTTCGCCGGTATTCGCGAACCTGACTCATTGTTTGGGCTGACGCTGCAAGGCATCATTGGAGTACGTCTGCTTGTCACAAACCGGCTCTTCGGTTTGCTGAATACAAACCTGCACTGTTTTATGGAGGCGAAAGTGACGGGTGTGGGTCTGGCAAGTACCGAAGAGCAAGTTGTACGCCGCGTCCGATCCATAGCCTCAGCCATCAATCCCATCACGTGTCAGTCGGCATCGGCTTTCGCTTCTGACCTCTGAAACTCGGCAGTACGTATGGGCGTCCCACGGCATATCTGCCCGACACCGGGCAAGCGTTCGCTCGGCTCATTTGACAGCTCCGAGACACTGCGCATACGATGCGTCTCGATGCCCCTTCTTCCCACCGCCGCTACTACACTCGTCGCCGCGCTCCTTTTCAGCATCGGCGCCTGCTTGCCCAGTGATTCTAGCGCCGCCCCGTATTTCGAGGATGGCTTCCTCGGACTAACCCAAACCGAATTACACGCCAAGCTCGGTCTGCCGCAGGCGGTGCGCGACCGCAAATCCGCGCTGCGCGTCTTTACGTATTATCCGATCACCGATTGGTCGAAGTACTTCAGCAAACTCGTGTCGCCCGAAAACGGCGAAGATGTCTACAGCTTCACACGTGAGGGCATCGATATCCGCTATTCCTTCAGCTACGCGGTTGACCCGAATGATCACAATGAGAACAGACTGCTGACCGTACGTCTGGTAGACATCGAATTTTCCCCAGTAGTGCCGATCAATCGACTCCCCGGTTTGATTCCGGAGTTTCGTCCTTCAACAGATCCGACCAATCCCGCCTTTCGATCCAACATTTGGGTGCTGTTGTTCAAAGGCCCCCCGTCGTCTGATGCCCGTTTCATCGTGAGAGAACAGGGAAAAGAACAGCTCGATTGGACGCTCTGCTACCAACTCTTCTCGATGCAAGGGCTTCCCGATCGCTTGACGATTGACGCACTGATCGACCGTGTGGAAATCGGCACGCAGAGCCTGCAGTTGGTGACCCTCCGGCAGCGACACACCCATGAACCGATTCCAAATCCCTACTCCCGTCAATCAGGCAAGCAATCGGCTTTCCCCAAGCCATCATCTAAATCGATACCGGTTCCCAAGTACGCGGAATAGATTGCTGGAGGCACTGTGGAGGAGAGGAGGCTTACCGCGGGATTTGCTGAAGACGGTCTTGTTGTGCTTGTCCTGAAACAGTGGCCTTTTTCTTCATCATGTCCATCGGACCACCCTCGCTCGAATACATGAGCACGGGAGTTCCGATTCCAAGAACAATGAGCAGGCCCAAGGCCAACAACCGGATCATGGGACTGTCTTTGCTGAAATACATGATGAGCAGCAGGACAATCGCCGCGATGCCGGCATAGGTCAGAATGGGTGACTCGGTCACACTGAAATTCTTCTGATCGACCTGAACCGACGGCACTTGGAACCCTAAACTCTTGACCTGTTCTTTGACCGTATCACGTACCGTGTTCACCACCGAGGGCGACTTTTTCTCCAAATCAGGACGCTCGTGAGTCTTGACCTTCGCTCGATACTTTTCGGGAATCGTCTCCGGCGAGTCGGTAAAGACCGGATTCCCTTGATCGTCGATGTAGGAATACACCGTGGCGGCATGAGCCGCGACGGCACCCCATTGGCAGACGGCCAAGACTCCGACGACCATATAGAGCGGAAGGACACTCCGGCATCCTCGATACCACATAGTGGTAAGTATATCGCGTCGTCTGGTATTTGGAATTGATTACTGTAAAACAGCCCATTCCTTGACTCCCACACGCTCCGTTGTTAGCATGCCCCGCTTCTGCATGACATCATGACCACCGACCTCCAGCCGGCTTCGCCCGAGCCACAACCCGAAGAGCCGTCATTCATTCGCCGCCGCCCGGTGAGGATCATTGTGTATGCCGGGCTTGCACTGTTTGTCCTTATGGCGGTGATCTGGCCGATGATCGTCCAGCTCGGCGATCCGGACTTTCACAAGCATATCGAACAACACCGCGTCATGGTGGGGATGACCAAAGAACAGGTGCTCCAATCGTGGGGCGGACCACAGACGATCAACACCACATTCACCAAAGATGGCATACGGCAAGAGGAATGGATCTTCGAAGATTGGGAAAGCTCGGCGATTGTCCGTCACCGCTATCTCTATTTCGAGGAAGGGATCCTGATGGGAGGATGGTACGAAGGCTCGCGCGAACGCCGCTCCCGCGATTTTCCTGCAGAGAAACCGCACCCAAGACTTTAGCATCTCGGCGCAACAAGAGCAGATGGCGTATGGCTGATCCCGATAGCATGTCGGGTGAAACGTCAGGGATCATCTCCGTCCCCCACCATTAGCTATCGGCCATCGGCTATCAGCTTGGGCTGGTTTTCACGCTTTTCGAACAACGACTGTGCTTTCATCAGCGGCAGTTAGGCCGATGTCTCGCGGATAGACAGTCTAAGCCGACTCAGAAGGACTTCGGCACGAGCCTGATCGGACACGTTGACCATGACACGACTGACAAAGAACGGCACACCGGGATAGAGACTGCTGACATGTTCCCCATGAACGACGTAGGCGATGCGGTTGCCGTCGAGCAAGCTCTTGATCATCGCGAGCTCGCCGACGTCTTGCGCGTTGGTGAGGTGAATCATCCGCATGAGCCGCCCGCCGATCGGTCGTTCATGCGTGAAACCTTCCCATTGGTTGCACTTTGCCGCCTCTCGCTTTACACTCGAACACGAGTTACGGAGTTTCCGTAATTCGCGCGCGCCGTTCCTGGCCCGGACCACCCGAGACGGTCAGCACGCGCTTCCACTCACGGATCTGGTAAATGGCCCAGGCATTCGGTTGGCCCTTGAAGAACGCAGTGGGATCCACGCCACTGGCATTGAGGAAGATTGGTTCGGTAAATCCCTCTTCTAACACGTAGTCGAGTAGCGATTCGGTCGTAAAGCCTGTCCCACGAAGGGTGACGTCGGCCAACACGTTGAGGATTTCGTCAGGATTCTGAATCGTTATTGGATTCATCGGCTGTTACTCTGTAATCCGAATTGTAACGACGCTCCACCCGAGAAGACAAGACATCGAGCCCGTTCATATGAAGAAATCTGCGTTTCTTGAAGCGCTCCTCCGGGTCATGGACGACAAGCATCACTGGGCCTGGGAATATTTTTCTTCCGGCCGGCTCAGCAAGACCCAGCTCAAAACTCACTTTCAGCATGAGTACGCCGTCTATGTTCGAGACTTTCCCGTCTTCTTATCACGAATCCTTGGAACCAACCCTCCGTTGTCAGTTCGCCATATGTTAGCGGAGAACATCTACGAGGAAGAAACCGGAGGGCTCTCGCTGGGGCAATCTCATCCTGAGCTCTTCCTGACGATGATGGAAGGATTGGGCTTCCGCCGACGGGATTTCGAACGTGCCCCTCTGCTGCCCGCGGCCCGAACCTATCGTGCCTGGCTTGAGCGCATGTCGAGCCACCGCCATTGGGTGATGGCCGCTGCGACCTTCACCATATTCGTGGAAGGCAGCGTGAAGGATCGCAAGGAGATTCTTGCGCCTCCTGAGAAGAAACATCCGGAAGAGATCGAATCCATTATCAGCCTTCATCCCTTGGTCCGGTATCATGGGGTTTCGCCAAGCCGAATGGACCTGATTCGAGCCCATCAGATGGTCGAGGCAGGCCATCGGCACGATGCCTATGATATGGTCGTCAATCACACCGCGCCCGCGCTTCGGCAATCGGTGCTGACAGGCCTAAAAAAGAGCTTATCGCTGTGGCTGGACTATCGCGATGCGGTCGCCAGGGCTTGTGGCATCACAATGCCCTAATGACCCGATCCTTCCTTTCCTTGTGTCTCCTTTTCCTTGCTATCAGCCCTCTCCCGTCGGCTAAAGGCGCTGACGTTTCCACAGGCATAGCCCTGATTCCTCCGGGAGAGTTTACGATGGGGAGCTCCGAGGGAAGCGACGGCTTCCCTGACGAACGTCCGGAACGACGTGTCTACCTCAGTGGATACTTTCTTGACCGTTTTGAAGTGACCAATCAGGCCTATGCCGCCTTCGTGCAAGCAACGGGGCATCGCTCGCCGGCGAATACAAGCCAAGCCGCAACTCTCTGGACGAACCATCGCCCCATTCCTGGCATAGAACACCATCCCGTCGTCAATGTGAGCTGGGAGGATGCCGACGCCTACTGCCGCTGGGCCGGGAAACGTCTCCCGACCGAAGCGGAATGGGAAAAGGCCGCACGAGGGACCGATGGCCGACGGTATCCCTGGGGAAACGACTGGGACTTTACAATGGCCAACAGCGCCAGCTACTGGGCGCAACGGACGATCGAGTTCCAGAGCGGAGCGGATTGGGATGCCTTCTGGGTCAGAGGCGAAGGAGCTCGTCTGGCCAAGGAGAAAGGCCTACAGGGAGAAGTCTTGACGATGCCGGTTGATAGTTTTCCACAAGCAGTAAGCCCGTACGGTCTATTCGGGATGGCCGGTAATGCCGCGGAATGGGTACACGATTGGTACGATCCGAATTATTATAAGAATGCCCCGCTCACCGACCCTCCTGGTCCGATTCGAGGCGCGATCAAAGCCATGCGTGGCGGGTCCTGGCTCAAACCAGCTGCGAGCCTCCGCACGAGTGATCGCGATTGGGGCACGATGGACAGCCGTCCCAGCGGGACCGGCTTTCGTTGCGCAAAAGATGCCTGGTGAGTCGAGTGCCCGCCGACGGATGACTTCGATGACTCACAGACTTGCAGAATTTTAAGAATTGATAGGCCAGATTCTTCCGGAAATCTATACTCTCGATGAATCCCTGAACCTGAGGAATCCTCCGAGGTATTGAACCATGGCAACACCTCTTCACCTCCTACTGCTCGAAGACAATACCCGAGATGCGGAGCTCATCATCGAACAACTGCGCACCGATGGCTTTGAACCGGACTGGCACCGAGTCGAAACCGAGGCGGACTATAGGGCCGGATTGGCCCGGAAGCCCGATATCGTGCTCGCAGACTACTCGCAACCGTCTTTCAATGCGAGCCTTGCCCTCACGATCATGAAATCCCTGCATCTCGATATTCCATTTATCGTTGTGTCCGGCTGCATCGGGGAAGACGTCGCGGTCCACTGCATGAAGGAAGGAGCGGATGACTATCTGCTCAAGGATAGGCTGACGAGGCTGGGACAGGCCGTCACTCACGCGATAGATCGCAAACGTCTGAGGGAGGAAGCCCGCCAAGCTCAAGAACAGCTGTTCCATGAAACCTATCATGACGGCCTGACAGGGCTTCCGAACCGCGCCCTCTTCCTCGACCGGCT
>JBKKBQ010000094.1:0-2838 GCA_046714015.1 Nitrospira sp. | reverse complement strand
CTTTTCCTTCCAGGTTCTTAACGTTCATCCCGATCAGGCCGGTTCCTTTGGTCACATCGTTGGGCTGATTTCCTGCGAAGGCCGTCTTCGATGATGAACACAACTCGATTCCTCCGATCATCATGAGGCTTGCCGCTATGACCATGGTTCGGACAGCTTCCATTCGCCACCTCGTGCCACCTGAAAATGACAGCCATTAATTTTAGACAGCTGCAAAAGCTAGACCGACCTGTAGCGCAGACAGACCTCACCGAATATTCCCTTATTTGCATACAGAAGTTGTAGGCAGGACCAATGGTCTCCGAAACCAGAGAAAGCCTTCCGGACAAGTTGTCACGATGGGGACAATCCATCCTGATCGAATAGGGACAATTGAAGATCCTGACAGAGAAGGAGGTCTGGGAGTTAAGAAATCATCAAGGCGGACAGGTCCAGAGATGGCACTGTGATTGCAGGATATGACTCAGCAGAAGTCGTTGGGGAATGTGGAGAAGATGGAATTTCTTGGTCGCAAGCGATGGGCAATAGCGGAAGGGTACATTCCTGCCACCAGTACTGGTCCTGAACCACAGATGACCAGCCATGAGACAGTCTGCCTATTGAACGTATCTGACCGCGATGTGAGGGTGGACATCACGGTCTTTTATGCAGATCGCGAGCCGGTTGGGCCTTATCAACTCACTGTCTCCGCGCGCCGGACCAGACATCTGCGTTTTAATGATCTTCAAGATCCTGAACCTATTCCGCGCGATACGGACTTTGCGAGCATGATCGAAGCCGACGCCCCGATTGTGGTGCAACATACCAGACTGGACTCTCGCCAAGCGGAAAATGCATTGCTGAGCACGATGGCATTTCCCGGAGACAGTTGATCGTGAAGGCGCTGGATCGGGACATGGAGACCGGTATTGCCTTACCTCCTCCGGGATGGAGCTACAACCCATCCAGTTGGTCCGATCGTGCGTGGCTTATTGCCGTGGCGGCGATAGGATTCGTGATATCGGGTTATTTGGCGCTCTATCAGTGGAATGTGATCGGCGCCGTCTTTCACCCGCCCACCCATCGGGGATCGGAGGTCGCATCCATGTTGGGACAACTCATCGCCGCTGTCTGTGGTCTCTGGTTGATGATTGCTGCAGGCTTGTTGGGTTAGGGAGAGCCGGCAAGCACGAATGATGACATCGTCGGTCCTGTGGTCGTGAGCTTTGCCGTCATTGCCGTAGCCGAAACGACGCGTGCGTTGCGGTGGGGGAATGTCGCGCTTGGCCTGTGGCTGGTCTTGGCGCCGATTTTCCTCCGCTACGATCGGATCGTCGCCGTACAGAGCGTGTTGCTCGGCAGCGTGATCGCAGGGTGCTCGATTGTCAAAGCACCGGTTCGTGAGCGCCTGGGCGGTGGATGGGCGGCCCTATGGAACGCTTCCCTGCGGAACGGACACACGGAACGATACCCGAACCGACCCGCTCGGCCATGATGCCGGTTTGTCGGCACTCGACGCTCACATCGGGATGCAAGCTTCGTAAACGACAGATGGCACGAGGCAACGTTCGTCGGCCTATTCATGTTCACTTCTCGAAGAAACCGCGCCGCCGCTGAAACCGCGGACCTGCGCGAGAATCGTATAGCTGATATGGATCGCCATCTCTGGGAAATTACCGCCGTTCGTGATGTCTTCCTCTTTGCCGTAATCGCAGCCCTCATTTGGTTCGTCGTCGAATTACGGAGTGTATTTTTACCGGTGTTCATCGCGATTGTCTTTGCGTATTTGGTCAACCCCCTCGTCCGTCTGGCGGAAACTCGCGTCGCAGCCCCTCGCCCTCTCACCGTGAGCATCGTAATGTTGGTGGTGGGGCTTCTGGCGATCGGAGCCGGTCTCTGGCTGATGCCGATGCTGATCGACCAATCACAATCTCTGCTCCAGAAAATCCCACTGTATGTGCGCAGTGTGTCCCAACGCTTCAATCTCACGGGGGCGGGAAGTGTTTGGGATGTGGGCAATCTGCTGACGCGCTTTCAGAGCGATCCGTTGTCGATACTGCAGCCCCTTTTAAGCGGCACGGGCCAAGCATTCGGTTGGATCGGCCACATCCTCGGCACCACCGTCGACATCGCGCTTGTCATTCTGCTGGTCCCGATCTACTTTTTCTTCTTCGCCTGGCACTTCGAGAGCATGAGCCGGTTCGTCGTCCGGCTTATTCCTATCACGCAGCGACCGCATACATTGCATGTCTTAGGTCGAATGGATACCGCCGTGCGTGGCTTCTTTTCTGAGCGCCTCCTCATCGCGATGATCACCGGCGTCTTGTACGCGATAGGCTGGGCGTTGGCCGACGTTCCCTATTGGTTCCTTCTGGGAGTGGTCACAGGATTGCTCTCCCTCGTGCCGTACCTCTCCGCCGTCGGATGGCCGTTGGCAGTGGCGCTGAAATATGCCGATGCCGTCACAACCGGTCAATTAGTCGCGATCGACTGGATGGCAATCGTGTTATGGCCGAGCGTGGCCTACCTGGTCGGACAATTCATCGAAAATTGGATCCTGACTCCCTGGTTGCAACGCCACTCCACCGACATGAGTGCCGTTACCATCCTGTTGGTGGTGTTTATCGGTGGCGCGGTCGGGGGACTGTTTGGGTTGATTTTCGCGATCCCAGTGGCAGCCTGCATCAAGATCGCCATAGAGGAATTCGTACGACCACGGTGGCAGCAGTGGGTGCGGGAGGCATGAATATACTTAGCCAAGGATGGATGATCATACGAAGAACGAGAAACAACGTCCGAGGAAGGTCGTCGTGGTCACCGGTGCATCGGCCGGGGTCGGCCGCGCCATTGCCGTTGAAT
>JBKKBQ010000093.1:0-4453 GCA_046714015.1 Nitrospira sp. | reverse complement strand
GGTTTCTTGGTCGGTCCATGCACATTCAACATCGGAGATCAGGTGCGGGTTGAGGGATCCGATATGGGAACAGTCACCACAATCAAACAACTGAGTAGGCACACGACGTCAACGAAATGATCACAACCAAGGGGCGCTGAATCATGGCACAGGCACCCGAAGGAAAACGAAAACCTAAAAGCAAGGCCACGGCGGCTTCGCCTGCACAGGCACAAACAAATAGCCGACCGTCACGAAAAGCTCCGACTCCGGCTCGGTCTCCTACTGGGAAATCGACCAGTTCCTCCCAGGCCATGCGCTCGAATGTGGATAGCCCGGGGACCAGTCCATCTGCAACTGGTCCATCCGATGGAGCCGACTTGGCGAGATTTGAATATGATCCGCCATCGCAGATGAGGATTAGGCCTGAGGCCGGCGAAAGAGAAGAGTTATCGACTTCTTCCGTTCAAAAGGCAACGGGGGAGACTCCGAGGGAAACTCAAGGAGGCGATGTTTATCGGCGTATCGAAGAGCGTGCGTTTCTGTTGTACGCCGAGGGCGGTTTTCAACACGGACATGATCTTGACGATTGGTTGGAAGCCGAGCGGGAATTCAAGGAATCATGAATGGGCGTTGAACACAATCACATCAAACACTGGAGGGTTATGACGATGCGTTACGAACAGGATGACTACGGAGAAAGCGCGGGATGGTCGGCGTTCATCGCAGGGGCATTCATTGGCGCGGGTGTTGCGCTCTTATTTGCGCCGCAAGCAGGTGCTGAGCTCCGAGGTATGTTACGGAACTACGCCTCCGATGCGAAGGACGAGCTTGTTGAGCGGGGGCAGGAAGCGTGGGACACGGCCGTCGAACGCGGCAAGGAATATTACGACAAAGGGCAGGACACTCTGCATGAGGCCGGCCGCGCGGCCAAAGAGTTTGTGAGGCAGGGACAAGATAAAATGGAGGAAGTGGGGAAGGAAGCCAAGGAGTTTGCGAAGCAAGGGAAAGATAAAATGGCGGACGTAGGGAAAGAAGCCACGCACTCGCGCAGCTGAGATGGCGACCGACTCGAATGGTTCACAATACACAAAGGAGAATCAGTATGCGATTTGTAGCAATGCTTATGACGGTAGGTGTCATGGTCGGCGCGCTGACGGCCTGTCAATCCACGACGGGAAAGACGATGGGGCAAAATGTGAGTGATGCCTCGATCAGCACGGCCGTCCAAACAAAACTCACGGGTGATCAGGTGTCGAATTTTACCCGCGTCGATGTCGATACGGAACGCGGAGTCGTTCAATTGAGTGGAGTGGTGCCGACTTCCGAACAAAAGTCACGAGCTGAGGAACTGACCAGGCAAGTGAACGGGGTTCGGCAAGTGAAGAATAATCTGCAAATCCAGGCCGTACAATGACCCGTTGACTGTGCAGCAATGAAATTAAGGGGGTCGGTAGTGTGCCACACGGTCAGTCCGCCCTTACGATGGAATATTGTCATCGTAGGGGCGGGCCAGCGTGATGGATTGCGGCAATAAGTCCTGCCTCACAGTGTAGGTCTCTCTCTACTGAATACCTCTGAATATCTCTTGCTGCAAAGCGGCGCTGAGTGGAAAGCCCGATCTAAACTGCTTCGGTCTCTAACGCTTTTCCGGTCATGTCATGCATGAAAGACCGCTGACGAGTGCCGCTGCTTCCGATCAGTCGACTGTCGCACCTGATCGCGCCGCCCGTCCATTTCAGTTCGTGAGCTGCATGGAGCTGCGCGAGGTGTTGGGGAAGCGAGCGATGGATGAAGCCCGTTTGCTGGAACTCATTGAAGAGGTCTCGTCGGACAGCATCTACTATCATACGCATAGCTGTTACTTGCGACATGCCTATGCCCAAAGCTTATACCCGAACGACTTCGCCACATGGGTGGCGATTCACGCCCATGACCGCGTCTTGGGAGAAAAGCTTGGCGTGCTTGATCCATTCGCCTACCGTTCACTGGAGGAGTTACGGCAAGACATCGTCGCGATCATGGATGATCATTTGAACCGCAATCCTGCGATGTACCGTTATACGACGGGCGAACCCTTCGATTTCGTCCGCTCGCATGTGATCGAGGCCCCGCTTAATCGACACACCTGGACGCTGGTCGAATTTCGGGATGCCGTACAGGAGGTGGAGGTGGGCGCGCTGTACAACCATTTGTGTGAAGCGCGCATGCGCAAAACGCCCGGCTTCGACGACTTTTCCTATTGGATCGCCGCGAAGGACGGCCTGCAGCGCCCGGCGCTCGCGGGACAGGTGGAACGGGTCGTACGTCTGGGGCTCAACCTCGAAGGGATGCGGGGTCGGATCGTGGGGCTCTGCGATGAGGAGTTGAGAAGGACGCGCTCATGACCGATCTGCTCGGGCAGTATGAAGCGGTCACGCCAGCGGGCACGGTCGAATTTCTGCGGCAGCTAGGTCGCCGCTTGGAGGGAACCCGTCTACTGCATGTCAATTCGACGCGCTATGGCGGCGGAGTGGCCGAGATGTTGCATCGTCTGGTGCCGTTGTTTGAAGAGCTTGGCATTCCCACGCGATGGGAGATCATGACCGGCTCCGATCTGTTTTATCAGGCGACGAAGAGTTTTCATAATGCCTTGCAAGGCACCTCGCAACGAATCTCGAAAGCCCTGCTTGATGCCTACGTCGAAACGAATCAAGACAATATCAAACGGCTGGATCTCGATGCGGATGTGGCGATGATTCACGATCCTCAACCGGCTGCCCTCATCGACGCGCGACCGCCGGGTGCCCGGTGGTTGTGGCGATGTCACATCGATGTCTCCACTCCGCAATCAGCCGTCTGGCGATTTCTGCGACCGTACGTGTCTCGGTATGACGCCGCCGTATTCTCATTGCCCAAGTTCACGCGCCGGTTACCTGTGCCCCAATTCATCGTCTATCCGTCGATCGATCCCCTAAGCGATAAAAACCGCGACCTCTCCATCGAGCAAGTGGACACGATCTTGGAAAACCTCGGTATCCCGAGGGACAAGCCGATTCTTCTGCAAGTCTCGAGATTCGATCGATTCAAGGACCCGACGGGTGTCGTCGAGGCCTATCGACTCGTGAAGCAGAGTCATGATTGCCGGCTGGTGTTGGCGGGCGGCACGGCGGCCGACGACCCGGAGGGAGCCGTCGTGTTGGCGGAAGTGCAGGAAGCCGTCGGCACGGATCCGGACGTGCATCTGCTCCTTCTGCCGCCGACGGCCAACCTCGAGATCAACGCGCTTCAACGAGCCGCCACGATCGTGATTCAAAAGTCGGTGCGCGAAGGGTTCGGGCTGACTGTGACGGAGGCCATGTGGAAAGGCAAACCGGTCATCGGAGGCGACACGGGCGGCATCACCGTGCAACTCATGCACGGGTATACGGGCTACACGGTGAACTCCCCGGCCGGGACGGCTTTCTACATCAAACGGCTTCTCAATGAACCGGAACGTATGGAGATCATCGGGCGACAGGCCAAAGAGTTCGCTCGCAACCGGTTCTTGATCACACGGCATCTACAGGACTACCTGGGGATCATGATCCAACTGGCTCGAAGAACCGCGTAAGAAGCGGGGAGCGGCCTATGAACGGAGCGAGCATTAACCAGGAGCTGGCATGATTGATACCACCATCAAGAAGGTGAAAGGTCAATTGTCCCCGCGTGGTTCCATGGGACAAAAATATCTCTTATCCGGGACTCGCCTTTCGATGCGTCTCTGGGAAGATCTGCCCGCGGGCAAGCCCACACTCTCTACCAGTCGCGGGTACGAGACGATTGGGTATGTGATCAAGGGCCGAGCGGAGCTTCGGATGGAAGGACAGACCATCTTACTGGAGGAAGGCGATGCGTGGCTCGTCCCCAAGGGGGCGGGGCATTCATACAACATTTTGGAACCGTTTACCGCGATCGAGGCGACGGCTCCTCCGGCCGAGGTGCATGCGCGTGACGAGCATGAATAGGTATTTGCGAAAGCCACACTCTTACAGGGGAGGCTAAGGCCTATGTTTGATCGATCATACATCACTCTCCTCGGACGTCTCTTGTTGGGATTGATTTTTATCATGTCGGGATTTCAAAAAATCGCCGATCCAGGAGGGACGCAGGCCTATATGCAAGCCATGGGGATAACCTGGGCCACGACATTGTTCTATTTGGGCGCGGTCGCGATCGAACTTGTCGGTGGGTTTTCCCTGCTGCTCGGACTTTGGAGTCGAAGCGGGGCGGCGTTACTGGTGCTCTTTCTGATTCCCACGACGGTGATCTTCCATTTCAATTTCGGGGACACCAATCAGACGATCCACTTCATGAAGAATCTGGCCATGATAGGTGGTCTGCTCTACATCTATGCCTATGGGCCTGGAAACTTGAGTATGGATGCGGGAGCGCGGCGTACCATGACGACAACAACGACCGATCATGCGGCCATGAAACAGGCGGTGAATCAATG
>JBKKBQ010000092.1:0-2723 GCA_046714015.1 Nitrospira sp. | reverse complement strand
CTGCGCCGCGGCATCGAGCTCACCGAACTTGCGCTGGTTTTACGGCTCGCCGCCATGCGACAGCGCAATCCAGCCTGCACGATGGCTGAGGTGATGCACGAAATCCGTTTGGCGAAAGAGCGGGCATGGCATCCGAGTCAGACCTAGCTGCAACATTGACCGGGCTTCTGGCCGAGTTCGACCGCAGGAATATCCAATATGCACTTGCAGGCGGGTGGGCATTCAGCGCGCTTGTTGAACCACGGACGACCACTGATATTGACCTCCTCATTCTTCTCGATCCTCCCTCTCAGCAGAGCATTCAGTCTCTTGTGTCACCGGTGTTCACTTCTGCCATTGTGCATCCCAGACCGATGAAGCTAAAGGGCATTTCGATATGGCGATGTACGGGATTGCGCAATACACAAGAAGTCGTCGTTGATTTTCTGTTGGTCGACTCCGAGTTTTTGAAATCTGCACTGGCTCGCCGACAACAGATCTCCCTTGGTGCTCAACAGGTAGCCATACTTGCGTTAGAAGATCTGATGCTTATGAAGATGATCGCCGGTCGACTGCAAGACCAGGCGGATCTTGAAAAAATCGATTCACGAAAGTCTCAACTCCAGATCGATTGGTCTTACATAGAGCAGTGGAGAACCAGCCTCGGGCTTGAGAAGCGGTAGGACATTGGTGCTCTTGCTCCTCTGTACGAATTGCGTTTCCTTTCCGCAGCTGTTATCACGCTAGCCAGACAACACTTCCACCAGAAACCGCCCTGTATGTGATGCTTCGACCTTCGCGACTTGTTCCGGCCTCCCTTCCGCGACGATCTGACCTCCTGCTGCGCCGCCTTCCGGGCCGAGGTCGATGATCCAATCGGCTGCTTTGATGACATCCAGGTTGTGCTCGACGACCACCAGCGTATTGCCTGCGTTCACGAGCTTGTGGAGGACTGCGAGGAGCTTCTTGATATCTTCAAAATGCAGCCCCGTGGTCGGTTCATCCATAATATAGAGAACATCTTTCGCAGAGTTGTCTTTGAGTTCGGCCGCAATTTTCAATCGCTGGGCTTCACCGCCAGACAGGGTGGTGGCTGATTGGCCGAGGCGTAAATAGCCGAGACCGATCGAAGCAAGGAGGTGTAGCCGCTCTTGCAGTTTCGGTGTCCCGGTAAAGAAGGAGAGCGCTTCCTCCACCGTCATGCTAAGGACTTCGGATATGTTCTTGCCGCGGTATCGAATCTTCAAGATCTCCGGTTTGAAGCGCTTCCCTTCGCAAATCTCACAGGGCGCGTAGATATCCTCAAAAAAGTACATTTCCAGCTTCTCAACGCCACTGCCTTCGCAACGCTCGCAGCGACCGCCCGCGGCATTGAACGAAAAGTGGCCCGGCGTGAATCCCTGCTGGAGCGATTCTCGTGCAGAGGCGAACAACTGCCGGATCTCATCGAACGCTTTCAGGTACGTGATTGGGTTGGATCGAGGTGTGCGTCCAATCGGTTGTTGATCGATCAACCGGATACCTTTGAGGTGCTCGATGCCTTTGATCGCCTTAAAACGCCCCATGGGGAGGGATTCCACCCGAAACGCACGAGCGACGGATCGGTAGAGGGTATCTTCAACCAATGTGCTCTTGCCTGAGCCGGATACGCCGGTCACACAGATCAGCATGCCGAGGGGAATACGGACGAACAAATCTTTAAGATTGTGTTCGGTGGCACCGGCGATGACCAGCATCTTGCCGTTTCCGGATCGCCGTGATGTGGGTTGGGAAATCTGTTCTTCACCGCGCAAGTACCGGGCAGTGGTCGCCCGACGGTCCTGGATGAATTCCCACGTGGGTGCCGCACAGACGATCTCGCCGCCTTTCTCACCAGAGTGAGGGCCGAGTTCGACAAGATAGTCGGCCGATTCAATCATACGGCGGTCGTGTTCGACGACGACGACCGTATTACCGGTGTTGGCCAGATCGTGGAGGATACCGGCCAAGAGATCAGTATCCCTTGCATGAAGGCCGATGGTCGGTTCATCGAGAACGTACAGGGTGCCGACCAACCGGGATCCAAGCTGGTTGGCAAGCGCGACCCGCTGTGCTTCGCCACCGGAGAGGGTCTTGGTTTGACGATTGAGCGTCAGGTACCCAAGGCCGACGCGTTGGAGAAAGCCCAGTTTGGCGGTGAGCTGTCGGACAATATCAACAGCGATCTCCTGCTCGGACTGACGCAGAGGTAGGGTGTTCACCCATCCTGCAAGACTCTCCACTGTTCGTTCCGTTGTTTGATGGATATCGTGCCCGGCGATCTTGACGAACAGCGCATCCGGTTTCAGGCGGCTGCCATGACAGCTGGGGCAATCGAAGGGCGTGCGATAGCGGCTGAGGAAGACGCGGACATGCAGTTTGTAGCGTTTGCCTTCCAGGTACTCGAAGAAATCGTTGATCCCGTCGAATGACTTGTCACCCTCCCACAACCATCGTTGCGTGTCTTTGGGAAGCGACTTGAACGGAACCGCCACGTCGACTCCGTGCCGTTTCATCGCGAGCAACATCTGTTTCTGCCACCAGGCGGAGCTGGGTTTGCTCCAGGGCTCGACGGCTCCTTGGGCGAGCGACTTGGTAGGGTCGGGGATCACCAGTTCCGGATCGTACCGCAGCACATTGCCGAATCCTTTGCACTCAGGGCAGGCGCCGAGCGGATGGTTGAACGAAAAGAGAATCGGCCGCAGCGGCTCAAAGGTTCGTCCGCA
>JBKKBQ010000091.1:0-5967 GCA_046714015.1 Nitrospira sp. | reverse complement strand
AAACGGCGGGCATACAAGGTCGTCAGGATACCCAGCCCACAACCAAAATCGAGTTTTTCCTGAGCCTTGCCGTGGTGAGCGATTGTGTGCAGCCCGATTGCTTCATAATATTGATACCGCTGGCTATATAGAACCGGGTAAATAGTCGGTTGAGCGGTGAGATCGTAAAACGAGATTTCATCCTGACGATCGCCCGTGCGTTTTCGCTCGGCGTGCATGTTGAGCTGGTTCAGTTCTTCGACGGAGAACTGTTGTCGCTGCCATAGGAAATATTCACGGTCGGATGTGAAGTGCCTGAGCCCCCACCAGTCAAGATGCTCGTGAAGCGTCGTTCGTATCTCGTCGTTCGCATCAACCAGCATGTTCTCCTCGACGAACGACGTTTCACGCCTCACGTTTCACGGTCTTTTCAGCATGATGGCGTCAAAGTACGTTTCCGGCACCGGATGCGGGCGCCGAAGCTGCCCCGACCCGAACGCCACATACTTCTCGCAGGTCAGCTGCTCCAGACCGATCGGCCCCTTCGCATGCAGTTTCCCCACACTCAGCCCCACGTCGCTCCCCATCCCGAAACTATCGCCGGCATGGAGCCTGGTTGACGCATTCACCAGCACGGCGCCGGCATCGACTTCCCTGGTGAATCGCATGGCGGACGCGTATCGCGTGGTAGCGATCCCGGCGGTGAGACAGGGACCGTGCCTTCTGATATGGGCCAGCGCCTCATCGAGGTCTTCGACCATTTTCACAGCCAGGGTCGGACCGGCGAACTGAGTATGCCAATCCGCATCCGTCGCCGGAATAATCGCGGTATGTCCCGTCATCGCCATTTGCCCCATGAGCGCGACCGTCTTCGGGCACGCATGCACTTCTACCTTGAATTGGTCCAGCAGGCGATTGATCAACGGAGGTAAAAACTGCCGTCCCACGATCTGTTGCACCAACAAGGTATCCAGCGCGTTGGAGGCTCCCGCCTGCTGCACCTTTGAGTTGATCACCAGGTTTTGCGCGACTGAAATATCAGGGTCTTCATCGATGTAAAAATGCGTGAGACCCCCGTCATCGCAGAGCACCGGAACCTTGGCTTGCTCCGCAACCGTCTTTCGTAAGCCGGCTCCCCCACGCACGATGATCGAGTCGAGGGTTTTCCCCGATCGAATCAGCTCGAGCGCGACTTCTTTTTCTTGGCGATCGATGAACACCCAGGCTCCATGGGGTATGCCGTTCTTCGCAGCCGCCTCACGAAATCGTGCCTCAATCGCCTGGTGCGTCAACTTCCATTCCGGGGCCCCACGAAAGACGCAGAGATTGCCTGATTTCAGACAGAGCGCAATCGCTTCCGCGGTGACGAGCGGACTCCGTTCGGAGATCACGCCGACCACTCCGATCGGCGCCCTCACCCTGGAGACTTGCAACCCATCCGGACGTTCCTGTCGTGACGTCACGACGCCCACGGGGTCCGGCAGATCGGCGATGAACTGCAGCCGCTCGACGATCTCCTTCATCTGGTCGGCCGTCAGGCGGACGCGAGCCACGGCAGCCTTCATCCGATCTTTCGCGTCCGCATTCTCAAAGGACTTTCCCACGGCCTCGACATCTTTGACGTTTTCCGCCAAGATAATCGCTTCGTCAGCCGCAATTCGATCGGCAACGGCATGCAGCGCCCTCGACTTGACGGAACCTGAAAGCAGGGCCAGATCGACCGCTACTTTCCGACAGTCTTTCAATAACTTATCGAGGTATAACTTGACCGGAACTTCAGTCGACATAGGAACCGTTTTTTATGAGATGCGGCGTCCGATGATTCATTTGATTCGTTGCAATCACTCCATTCTCCCTGAGACAATGACACACATTTAAGGCATCGGACTATACCACGCGTTTTTTTCATGAGTAAATGACCTGAACGCCTCACGTTTTAAGCTGCTACAATTACACCATAGAATGGCGAACGAGAAGTTGGTGTGCCGGCTCGCGTTGGCGCAAGAAAAAGGAGCAGCGATGCGCTCACTAGTTCAAGTGAAGGGACATGGGCTCAGGGTGGTTCTCTGTATGTTCTTGGCGGCATCACTGGAAGCCTGTACTCAAGTGAAACCGGTGAACTCTCTCAGTCCCCCCACGCAAGCCACGCCCGAGCAAACGACCGAACGAGAACGGGAGAACCAACCACCCAAGGTCGTACAAGCCCGTCCCAACGGCAGCAGTCCTCAACAATGCCTGGTCAATTTCGACGATGAGAACGCGCTGGAACATATCTATTCCCAGGCGAGATCAACCCTGGCATACCGGACGAGCCGAATCGGATTCGGTCCCTTGCAGATGTGCGACCCGTCGAAACATAGCGACTGCTGGACCTATCGCCAGCGTTGTTCCAAGTATGACGTCAACGTCGACACCATCGGCCTCACACATTTCCACTTGAGTATGGAAACGGGGATCGAGTGCTACACCCTTCCGGATCCGGGAGACGGCCTCGGCCGCGGATTCGGCAAACTGGTGGACTTTAAGTGCACCGATGTCGATTGGGCAAAGACTCCCCGCGTCCTGTCCTCTCACGATCAGAATCAGTGGGTCAAGGTCTGGGTGAGCAATCCCGAGAATCGTGCACCGACGTCTTTCGACATGGAATCGATTCAGGTGATGCCGGACACATCGATTCAACTGTGGTTCCGGAAACGCGATGGAACCTGGTGGTTCTGGCCGGAGCTGAAGGCCGGTAGCACCTGGAATATCCGTGAGTATGTGCGCGATGTATCGGAGGTTCGCATACGAGGAATCAAGGCGGGACGAGCGAGTTCCTATGTGATCGGCTCGTTGATCATTCGAGACTAGCAGGATGCTGAAAAGGCCGCCAGCGTCGTTCTCACATCACTCAGAGGCTCACCGTACGGCCTGGGCAAACGCCTGTTCATACAGGCGAGGGGCGGGCGGGTGAAAACAGAGAACGATTCGCCTCTTCGCTCGCTGCGCCCTTGCTGGACAACCTTTTTGCGCATCCTGCATGGTTGTTTCACCGTCCTCTCACACCTCGATATCCGCGACGGCTACAGGCCGAATGAGTTTTTCCTCAGTCTGCTAGACGAATTAAGTCCGAAGCAAGCGATACCAAATCAAGCTGTACCGCGAGAACTCTCTGTCGTCGAAGATACGGTAGAGGCCGACCGGACCTTTTCTTGGCGGGCCAGGACAGTGGCCAGCCAAGCCCAGATCCCCATCAATGGAATCAAAGCCCACGCAATGTGAATGGGCGTGGCACCGAGGGCCTTCACCGCCGTCACGAGCCAAGCCGTCGAGGCGTCGCCTCCACGTGAGATGGCCGTGTCGATGAAATTCTTCGCTTTGTATTTCTCTTCTGGGCTGACAACGGTAAAGAGCACCTCGCGCGCAGGCTTCGATAACGCATACTCCCCCACCCGGCGCAACACGGAAAAGACCACGTAAACCGCGAGAGTCGGCCACAGCGCGATACCGAGAAATCCTATCAAGCTGATCACCGGAAGAAACAGTAAGGGCGCAACCAGACCAAAGCGGCTGATGACGCGTTTGGTCACGAACATCTGAGTCACCCACGTCAGGAGACCGGTCGAAAAATCCAGCGAGGAGAAGAGGCGTGTCCTGGCTTCGGGCTGATCCAGATATTCCGAGACCAGGCGAGTCTGTTCGAGATACAGGACCGTCGCGGTCATGGTCAAAAAAGCCAGATAGCCGCAAATCCCCAGTAAATAGGGTGACGACATCGTCAAACGAATACCCGCCAGGAAACCTCCCTGAAGGGGATCACCTGGTCGCGACTGATGGTGTGCAGACTGTTCGCGCCCCCAGCGGTCAAGTCGATAGACACATCCGAGGCACAGAATGAGAAACGCCATCGAGGCCAGCATGAGCACCGGAACGGGAACGATAAATGTCAGGCCTGTCGTGATCAATGGACCCACCAGCGCGCCGCTGCTCCCTCCGGCTGCAATGACGCCGAACAGCCGCGCCCCCTGCTCCGGTGTAAACAGATCGGCCATGAAACTCCAGAAGACCGACACGATGAATAGATTGAACACCGACAGCCAGACAAAAAATCCACGCGCAACCCACTCCGGATGCAGGTGACTCGTCATCAACGCATAGAAGGCCAACAGATTCGTGATGAAGAACGCATAGACGGTCAGCAGCAGCCGGTAGCGCGAACATCGCGCCGAGAGCCACCCGAACAGCGGCGTGGCAGCGACCATGGTGAGGAATGTCGCGGTCATCATCCAAGGAAGATTTTTCAATCCACCTTCGATGGCCATTTCGTCGCGCACCGGACGGAGAATGGAGTAGCCGCAGAGGAGACAGAAAAAGAACACGAAGGCCCAAACCAACGGGACCAGTTCTTCCGGCTTCGCGCCGAGGGAGTGCGCCCATCGAACAAGTATCGTTTGGCCTGATTCACTCATGCGCAGGCAGTGTAGCAGGTGTGCGTTCACCCGCAAGTGGCGGATCTGTTAGAATGCTCAGACCGTACGGAATTCTTAGGAGAGGGCACATATGATCGATCTTCGTAGCGACACCGTGACCAAGCCGACGGACGAGATGCGGAAAGCCATGGCACGTGCCGAAGTCGGCGACGACGTCTATGGCGAAGACCCGACCGTCAATCGCCTGCAAGACATGGCGGCGAACATGCTCGGCAAGCGCTTTGCGCTTTTCGTCCCCTCTGGCACCATGGCCAATCAACTGGCGATCCGGTCACACACGCAACCGGGACAGGAAATTATCGTCGAGAGTAAGAGTCATGTCGTTCGCTATGAACAGGGAGCAGCCGGAGCCCTGGCCGGCGTGCAACTTCATTGGGTGACCGGTGAGCGGGGAATCATGACGGCCGAGCAGGTGGAAGCCGCCATCAGACCGAACGATGCGCACAGCATCACGACGGCCTTGATTTGCATTGAGAACACGCACAATGCCGGAGGCGGCACGATCTATCCGCTCTCCACGATTGAAAAAATCAGAGCCCTCGCCGTAAAACACGGCATTCCCATGCATCTCGACGGGGCCAGACTCTTTAATGCCGTGGCGGCCACCACCCTACCGCCGACGGTGTACGCCCAACACTTCGAAACCGTCTCCCTCTGTCTCTCGAAGGGGCTGGGAGCCCCCGTTGGATCGTTGCTGATCTCCAACGACCAGCGACTCATGGATCGCGCACGCCGCTTTCGCCGCATGTATGGAGGCGCGATGCGCCAAGCGGGCATCCTGGCCGCCGCCGGCATCTATGCGTTGGATCGGCATGTCGCTCGGCTCAAGACCGACCATGACCATGCGAAAAAACTGGCTCGGCAGCTTCAACACATCCCCGCAATCCAGATTGCGCCGCAGCACGTAGAAACGAATATCGTCATCTTTGACATCGCCGATGACCATCGCTCTCCGGCCGACCTGGTGGCGGCACTCAAAGAGCAAGGCATCCTCATCAACGCCATCGGGGGACAGAGCTATCGAGCGGTCACCCATCTGCATATTACGGACAAGCAAATCGACGAAGCCGTGACCGTCTTTGGCAAAGTTCTCGCTCGTTAATCGTTCAACGTTGACACCCTATTCCTTCATCCATAGAATGCCGAAGCGACACTGTCCTTCGCCTGTTGTCCCTCCATGCAACACAGTGGAGACCAGCGAGAACGACGGGCAGGTCCTTCGTTCATCGATTCTATGGTTTCCGAACACGATCCATGCATGAGGATTAGCAGGTTTCGGGAAAGCCGATTGATGCCAAGAATATAGCGGGAATTTCACACACAATACTAACGCGAGGATAAACTTCAGGATGCTCAAAAAGGCCTTCGTTTTCACCCGCCCACCCCAGCGTGCCAAGACGCGCTGTTCTCACGGGCTAGGCCGCAGCGAGCGAAGAGGCGAGGCGTACGCTTCGGTACGTTGAGCCTCTGAGCGATGCGAGAACGCCGCTGGCGGACTTTTTCAGCATGCTGCTTACGC
>JBKKBQ010000090.1:0-16846 GCA_046714015.1 Nitrospira sp. | reverse complement strand
GGTGAAGCGACCATAGGAGAATTTAAAGGCGAAATGCCCGGCACGTTTGTTTCGGTTGACCACTCGATCTTCCGCATCGAGAAAGGCGCCCTTGGCCTGCTCAAGATAGATGGTCCAACTAACCCTGCCCTCTTCAAAGGTCTGTAATAATCTGCAGGGAACAGGTTGTATCAGAGTAACGCAACACGGTAACGTAAAATGGGGAGGGAGAGGCGAAGCCTCTTCCTCCCCGTTTTGCAAGTGGGCATCCGAGTGGCGGTAGGACTTGCTCAGGCGACTTTGTGGTAAGACGCTCATCTACACCGCGACCGGCACCATCAAAGCTGGTAGAACAGATTGGTTCTGCAGAAGGTATTGACAAAGCAAAGAGTCTCCTGATATTAAGCATGCGCTCAACGCGTCACGGATCTAAGAAGATGTCCTATGCCGATTCTCGAATTTCAACCATCGGCAATCAGGCAGGAGGGTTCGGTCATTTCCATTTCAGCGGCTTCCGACTTACGCGCAAATACTTCTCCAAACCTAAACAAGCATCCCTCGCTGTGTGGTCTGATATCGTGGGTCACGCAGCAGTCCGGCGGTGCAACAACATCACATACAGGAGGGTCGAGATGAAAAGCAGAAGAAGCAAATGGGTGAGCGGCATTGGGGCTGTGGGACTGGCTGTCTTGGCACTGGCTGGTTTCGGCTCAGGAGTCACCCCTGCTGAAGCGGCTGAGTCGCAGAGCAAGCGGTTTACCTTGCTAGAGTCCATGAATAATGAGGGAGTGCTGGATAATGAGACGGGGCTGGTATGGGAGACCATCCCGGTGAGAGCACAGACGGTTTGGAAAAATGCCGCCGGTATCTGTGCAAAAAAGACCGTCGGAGGCAAGAAAGACTGGCGCTTGCCCACACTCAAAGAGTTGGAGACCCTGGCGGATCACACGATCTATCCTCCCCCTGCCCTCCCGCCGGGCCACCTTTTTTCCAACGTCGAGTTTCATGGCTATTGGACGTCGACGGAGCACGAAGAATATCCGTTTAGCGCGTGGGACGTAAACTTCGACTATGGCATCATCGGCAACGATTTTAAGATCAACAAGAACTATGTCTGGTGTGTGCGCGATAACAAGTAGAATCAGAAGTGCCTCTAAAGTCATTAGCTGATTTGGGGGTGGCGCAAGCCACCCCCTGCTCTTCCCTCCCTGAGTCACGCACATCGTTAAAACTGAAAATCCTGTAATACTCGGGCTTCTCCCGCAGATCACCCTTGCGGTACTCGACCAGCACTCTTGAGCGCCATCACCGATGTCGTCCTGTAATTGGGGAATTGGGCTGAGCCTCGTCCGGGTGGGGAGTGGAATTAAGCCTTGTCGAGAGGCTCGACGGCAAGGTCGGGATTCTTCAACGATGAGCTGATGGCCTGCGAAGTGCGGTATATCTGCATTTATATCTCCTCTCATGCAGGCTTCGGAAGACCTAACAAGCCTGTCCAACGGCCTACCGGTGAGAGAGAAGATCCTCAGCTTGACGCCAGGCATTGACATATCTCAGGCCACTCAGGACGAGGGCTGCCCCATCCGTGACGTTCTGGTATTGCATCGTCGATTCGTAGGCCGCGCACAGGGTCGATCGCGGCCCATTTCCAGGCTCCCACGGCTGTACCAATCAATTCGAGCATGGTCTATCTCGAGGCTTTCTTTATCACAATCTGGGGCGAACGGTTTAGGAACAGAAATCCCAAGAAAATCGCGAATATTAATGCGCCCGGTGCGTCGGCGGGGATCGGCGGATTGCCTGAGCCCCACGCAGCCCACGCGCCGCACACGGTGCTCACAAATGGGGTAATCCCTCTTCTCGCATATCCCTGAAAAAGCCCTGAGCGTGCCATGGCAATGGCCGTGAGATAGACCATTCCATGACCAGGCGGCACATAGGCCGACACATTCTCAAACCGATAGGTGTATCCACCCATTTAGATCGACGCAAAATGTCCGCCCCATGTGGCAAAGGCACCAGCACCGACCACTCGGATTCTCGCGTCTTTTTTCACCAAAAAGCCTCACCAAGAGAGAGACCAATGCGATCTCCCCCCGGGCATACTGCCGCTCGAGACTCGCATTGATTTCTAACGTCAACCAGACGGCGACTGCAAAAAACGTATAGGCCGCGGTAAAGTAATCCCGTGTGTGATGGGCATGGGAAAATTTCACGATAGAAGGGCTGCTTGAGACTGAGGTCTGCCTAGGAGACATTTTCGAAGTGGGGTCGGCGCTCGTTCAGATCCCACATCCACAACAGCCATGCTGGGGAATAGCACGCCGTTGACGCCTGAAGGGACCTTGCCCTCAGGGTGCAAGACAGCGGGCGAATCGGATGGTATTTCCGTATCATCAGAGAGGGAACGGTTCAGGATGGGTCACGCCTGATGCTTGTGGAACGTCCCTTCCCAGAATGGACAGTGGCCGCCGCACACGACATGATGCATCGCCGGGCAGATGATATCCGAGGGCCTGATAACCTCCAAGGTTTTGAGCAGCTCGCGGTCAGACGGCAAGAAACATTGCACAAGCGGGTTGAAACGAAAGCGGTAGGGTCAAGCCCGGCACGGTTTTACGACCCCAATCTGTAACAGAGCCTCAACAAAAACCGCCTTGTATCTGGATATCCAGAAGCAAGGCGGTTCTCGCTTTACCGAGGCATGAACAAGAGGTTGAGGCTAGTCCTTGTTCTACTCCTCATCATCGTCTTTCTTCTTCTTTTCGACCTTCAATACCGGCTGGCCCTGCGCTAAGCTGGCATTGAGATCGTGCTCTGGAACTTTCTTGTGCACCAGGTTCTGGTGGCAATCGATGCACGTGGCGCCTTCCGTCTGCATTTTCGCATGCGCAGCCTTGGCTGACGCGCCTGGAGCCTTCACATTCTTATGGCAAGCCCTGCATGTGAGGCTGTCCCACTCCTTCAGCTTCATTCTGGCTCTGAAGGCCGCCTCTGGGCGATGCTCATTGAATTTTTCCACCGTCGAGTAGTCGGTGGTGAACTCCTTAATAAGGAAGGGCACTCCGTCAACCACGTGCGTATAGATGGCTTTATGGAAGTTGGCGAAGCCTTGGGGCACGTGGCAATCCTTACAGCCTGGATCAGCGCCAAGTGCGCCCCAGTGTGAGGACTTCTTCAACTCCTCATAGGGATAAATTTCGGAATGGCAGCTGATGCAGAACTCGGTTCTTGAAACCGCTGCTTCACCCCCGAAGACCACGGCGATCAACAGGATGCCGACCACTCCCCCAACAATAAACGTACCGGTCTTCCCTGACATTACTCCTCCTCAGCCTTGTCGGACTTCACCGGTGGCTTGGCGTTCTTCTGGAACTCCTCGTGGAATTTCGGGATCGGAGGGCCAGTGAACGTCCCAGCCAGCTTGAAATGCGCGTGCATCGCCTTGTCGTCTCGCACATACTTCTCAAAATCAAACGAGTACTTCTTGTCGATTTTTGGGGTAAAGGGCGTATAGGGCTTCTTCGCGCCCTTCCAGGGCGAGCCTTCATAGTTCAGGTGACAGGCGCTGCATTTTTCAACGAATTCAAAGTCCTGTCCGGCTTCAGCCAGGGACTCACGAGGGGTTTCCTTTTGAGACTTTTCAAAGGCTTCACCGGCTTTGCGGTGAATCTTACGATAATCGCTCCCTGCTCCGTGGCAGGACTCGCAGCCGACACCAGTGAGAAACTTGTCCGGGTCCTCAACCGTGTAACCGCCCTCTTTCCCCCAGCCGGTGACGTGGCATCCCACGCAATCTTTGTCTTTGGTGTAATCCTTTTTAGGGTCAAGCTTTGCCTTGACCATGGCCTCGTCTTTTTTCTTGCCTCTTGTGGGTTTGAGCGACTCCATAGCCTTGGCATGAAGGGTCTTGTCCCACGACTCGCCTTCGCCTTTGTGGCAGTTATAACACTTCTTCCTGCCTTCAAATGAGGATTCAGCAGCGGCAGTTCCGACTAAGACAGCGAACAACGCCGTAGCGGCGAGTGCGATTGTCATGGAAAGCTTCACGGTAGCTCCTTTCTCCTATGAAAAACTATTCGTGGTCGTGCTTGAAAAATCGAGTATGCATTACTCTATCGTGACTATGGAAGATTTACAATAATGGTCTTTCCACTTCTGCCGCTCAAAGAATCAGTTATTCGCTGGTTGTGCAGACGGAATCTTATACACCAAATAGCCTCCCTCTTTATAGACCATCTGGAGGGGTTGGAATTCGAGAATCAGCGAGGTCGTCATAGGCAGCATCTGTGCGAGCAGCGTCTTCACGCTCTTCTCATCGGTGAGGAAGTAGGCGCGCACGTTAGTCTCCGAGAGTCCATGCACCGTATGGGAGGTATAATTGTTGTCCCCTTGCCAACGCTTCACCATCTGGTTGAGTCCATGCACATCCCCACTCCCCTTCACGGAGAAGTCCTTGTAGGCGACACCGAGGCGATCGGGACGCATTAGCCCGAGTTTGTAGAGGTCCGAGATGTGAACCACGACATAGCCTTCACGCCCGCCGGTCAGTTCACGCAGGATCGCTGCACCCTCTGTCGGCTCTGCCGACAGCGCGTCAGCAAAGCGTTGGAATTTCCGCTTCTCTTCTGCGCTTGGCGCAGAGTCCCAGAAGTCGCGTTCGTATTTCTCGATCGCCTCGATACGCGGTTTCCAGAGCGACGGCGTGATGAGAGGTCCACTGAGATGGGAGGTGAAGACCGTCTCTAACCCAGTCAAGAGTTGAATCTGACGCGAAGTGTCCCCCCAGGCCAGAATGGCCGCGTCTTTCGGCATATGTTTGGTA
This sequence comes from Nitrospira sp., assembly GCA_046714015.1. Lineage (GTDB taxonomy): Bacteria > Nitrospirota > Nitrospiria > Nitrospirales > Nitrospiraceae > Nitrospira_D. The sequence goes on along the minus strand of JBKKBQ010000090.1, from coordinate 12,042 downwards.
AGCGCTGCTGCCAATATGGCCGGCTCGGAGGGCTTACTGTCGACGAAAACCACTGGTTCGCCGATGTGATTTTCCCAGACGAGCATAACGGGCTTTGTATTTCCGCGGCGAGCAAGATAGGCGGCAGCTACCGGTTCCTCCATCCCCTCTACGTAAATCTCTTGCTTGCTGATGCTAAGGTCAGGCCAAGCACCTAGTTCGAGCTTGCTGAACTTATCGACACCGCCCTCTTCCACCAAGCGATAGTGATACGGGGCTGGGCCTGGATTGAACCACAAAAATGCAAACCAACCAAGTATAAGAAGTCCTCCCGCCACTAGGACCATTCCTAGCGACGGGAGGACTCTACTACTTCGTCGCGTCAGCGCTGCGTCCATCGTCTGCGCTGCGTCCGTTGTCACCGCTGGTTCTTCTTACGTCTGCTCCATCCGGCGAGCGCGAGAGTACCGGTCAGAAGCATGCCGCCGCCTAGACTGCCGAGCGTAAGTTTCCCGTCAGTGCTATCAAAATCCAGCAGGCTACTCGTCTTGCTCTGCTGTTCGAGCTTGGACACCCGTTCCATCAGTACCATCTTATCCTTAAGCTTGGTGTCCTCGTCCATGATTTCGACATAAGCCCGGTTCATGGCTGCCCAGCCGACAGTATAGGTGTACCCTGGATATTGGTGAGCGAGACTCACGTGCAGTTGTACCAGATGGTCCTCGGCCATCTCGAAGAGCTTGAGCTCGATCGCTGTAGTGCTATTGTTCTTATTCCAGTAGATCTGCCAAAACTGGTCGAACAGGGCCTTAGCCGGCGCTGGAGGGGCAGGCCGGTTGGTCTTCTGACCGGTGAGGAGTCTAGCCTCGTACTGTTTACGGACGACGTTGTGCGCCTCATCATATTTATCAAGTCCATGAGAAGTGCCGTTATCCATGAACTCCAAGTATGCGCGCGCGAAGGTCTCAGAATGGCACGTGGTACAGGTCTTGACCCACGCATCAAGGCGCTTCATGCCCCACTCGCCAAAGACAGGTTCTCTAATGCCAGGCACGAACGGATAGTTCGCCCAGCGAACCTTACGCACTGTATTGTGACTGAATTTCCCTTGGTACTCAAAATGACAGCTCTGGCAGGTGGGGAACTTCTGCCCGCCCTTAGCAATTGCATCCTTGAGCTGTAAATCCCAATTCCATCTAGTCTTAGAGGCCTGGTACCCCAGCCCATGCTGCGACCCGTTGTAGGCTTCCCAGTTGTTGTGATCGGCCCCGCTGTGGCAGGTACCGCAGGCTTCAGGCTTGCGGGAGTCGGCCACCGAGAATTCGTGCCTGGTATGGCAGTTGTCGCACTTGTTCTGATTGGTGTGGCATATGGTGCAGCCGTCAGCGATCTCACGCTGCGACATTCCGGCGTAGATGTCCGTTTCGACGTTGGCCCTGTAATCCAACGCGTGTGACGGTCGACCCCTCGGCCACTGGTTCTTCGGCCATAAGATCGTGTCGCGCTCGGACTCGCGCTCGGCATATTCCATGAGATGGCAGTTACCGCACACATCGGAAGTGGGCATCTTCAGGTCCACCCGGTGATCAGCCTTCTTCTTCGTGTTGATGTCAACGTGGCAATCGATGCAGCCCACTTCCTTCAAGTTCTCTTTTTCACCGAGCTTCCCAAGCGAGCGCAGGTTTGCCTCGATTTCCTCCAGCTTTGCTTTCTTATAGAACGTGTCGTCCTTGGGGGTCAGTTTGCGAATCTTGTCGAGATTGGCGTGGGCACTCCTTTTCCACATGACCACCCACCCCGGCGACTCATCGTTGTGGCATTTCACGCACTGCTCGCGTGTCGCGACTTCCTTGACCGATTGGGGTGGCTTGTAGAAACTCATCGGATCCAGGTACTTGCTGAATGGGAGCGGCTCCCAATACTGGCCGAACTGCCCTTTCCCCGCCCCTCTGCCTGGATCCACGTAGCGCTTTGTCAACGCCTCATGCAACTCTTTGGGGCTGGCTGACCGCTCAATATTCAGCGCCTCAAATGTTTCCTTCGGGATACTAGGGTACTGCGCATGCACTGGTGCGGCCAGCAACAGGCCGCAGACAACCATGGCAAACTTCGCCAAGTGCTTAACGATCACAGTAGTACTCCTTCCGTTGAGGGGCAAATGTGCACTGTCGCTCAAAAAATATTCCTGACGCAGGGTTTCACTCTGATAAACGTTTATTCTCGTAAGATCTCAGATAACGGCGCGAAAATATAGCTTAGGCCCATCGGACTGTCAAGATCTTTTCCATGCGCAATACCCGAAAAATCGCGCTCAACTTTATAACACATAAACAGACCACTTCACACCTACGGGCGCTCTCGGTCAATAACGACGGTAATGTTTTCCGTCCCTGGCTTAATCGGCTGACTCATACCTTCTAGATCACCAGTTCCAGGCATCGCTTGTCCAGATTTCGACAATCGGGCCACGATGACCACTGTATCAATGTCCGACAGCTTTCGAGACGGCATAGGACTGGTCGAGTCATCAAGCCGGAAGGTGAAGGGTAAGTCTTTCTTCGATGCCCGCACGATCGACACCGGCATCGGCGGACCGGCGACATCCTTCGCAAATACGAATAGCGTATCGGGCAGTGTTTTGCCGGCCATATTCGGGCCCAACACCACTTTACCCGTGATCGCCCGCGGCGCGCCCGCCTTCTTGATCGGAGGATGATCGGCAGGCATAGCCGATTGCGCCATCGGCGCATTCGCCGCCGCCATCAACGGCGCGCCGCCCATCCTGCGTTTTGCGTCGGTGATAGCAGCCGCGATTTGCTCGGTAGATTCTGGATCAGAATCCGGAGGCAAGTTCGCGCGCGCCCGTTCCCAATCCTTGACGGCCAACGCGAAATCCTTCTTATTGAATGCGATGGTACCCGCCAACATCAGGGCTTTCACATGGTTGGGGTCGATCTTCAACGCCTTCTGAATCAGCGTCTCTGGTTTTCCATCCAGTTTGCGTCCCTGGTGAACACCGATGGCATCCGCATAGTCGGCGAGAAGACTCGCATTATTCGGATCCAATTTGGTCGCTTTCTCAAAAGTCGGCACCGCGTCGGCGTACCGCTCCATCGCCATATAGGCTCGAGCCAAGAGCCCCCATCCATCCCCGTCGTTGGGATTCTGCTCCAGCTTCTTTTTCAACTGTTCGATCAGCTGATTGAGACTGTCGGCCATCTGGGAATCATCGCCTGGGCCGCCCTGAGAGGCAGCCGACGATAGAGTTGGGTGTGTCATCGCGGCAGGATTACCCAATGTCCAATAGAGGACGCCACTGGCTGCTGGGATAATCATGGCTAACGAGAGTGCGACAAACCGAAGATTGATGAGCCCTCCGGCGGTCATCGGTGACGTTTCGATGGTACCAGTCTCCTCCAAGACACGACGCTCCAGCTCATGTCGCGCCGTTTGGTACTGTTCATCCGTCAGCAACCCGTTGGTGAGATCCTGTTCCAGCTCGGAAAACTGCTGTCGATAGACCGGCAGCGTTTTTTCCTGTTCACTCGTCATCTGCGCTGGACGCTTCAACAGAGGTCTCAGCAGAAGACCGAGGACACACAGAGTCATGGCCGACACGATCACCCAAAATGTAGCGGTCATGAGCGCTTGCCTCCTTCTGCCAAGAGTTGTTCGACTTTTCGATGCTCTTCATCCGTCACCGGTACTTCAACCATTGTACGTGCCCGACGCCGCAACGTCATGACAAGCGCCGTCGCCCCGATCCCCAACAAGACAAACGGCCCCACCCACAACAGTGTGGTCGTGGTCTTGAGCGGCGGTCGATACAACACGAAATCGCCATATCTCGCCGTAAGAAACTCGATGATCTCCTGATCGCTCATGTTCTTCGCGATCATCTCCCTGACTTCCCGGCGCAGATCTTCCGCCAGCGGAGCGTTGGAATCAGCCAAGGTTTGATTTTGACAGACCAGACATCGCAGCTCGACAGCGAGGTGCTTGAGTCGCGCCTCGGCGACAGGATCATCGGCCAATGGCTTGGCTTCCCCGGCCCACGCCGGTCCGGACAAACACACTATGATGAGCATCATCCATTTCATTGTGATTCAAGCTGCTTCACAAGTGGGATAATTTTCTTGGCGACCGTGTCAGGATCCAACGGCCCGATCTGCTTATAACGGATCACACCCTGCTTGTCGATGACGTACGTTTCGGGAACTCCGTAGACTCCAAAGTTGATGCCGACTCGTCCGGCCTCATCCACCCCGACGATCGGGTAGGGATTACCCCATCGCCTCAGCCAGGTCACCGCTTCGTCCTGCTTATCCTTATAATCCATGCCATAGATCGGCACTTCACCGGACTTGGCCAGCTCCATCAGCACCGGATGCTCGGTCTTACAACCGCCGCACCACGAAGCCCAAAAATTCAAAAGCCATACCTTTCCCTTGAGATCAGCCGGCGAAAACATCTTCGCTGGATCATACAGCTGCGGTTGGGAAAAGTCTGGTGCAGCCTTCCCCACCAGGGGAGACGGAATTTCCCGTGGGTTGAGTTTAAGCCCCACCCCGAGAAATCCCACCACGACGATAAAAATGGACAGCGGCAGAAGAAACCGATTCATGCCACCTTTCGCCTAGCCGCTCGCGTGGGGACAGGTACAGCCGGTTCTTGCCGGCGCCATGCAATGCGATACCGGCGATCACTGATGGCCAGTGCGCCCCCCAACGCCATGATAAAACACCCACCCCAGATCCAATCGATGAACGGCTTATGATAGAGCCGCACACTCCAAGCCCCGTCGTCGAGCGGCTCTCCCAATGACACATAGAGGTCGCGCAACAAACCCGGATCAATGGCGGCTTCGGTCATGATTTGATTCTGAACGGGATAGCGTCGCTTTTCAGGATACAAGACCGTGGTTTCACGACCGTCCCGACTCACATGAAAGGCCCCACGAGCTGCCGTATAGTTCGGCCCAACCACATCCTGGGCCCCATCGAATCGAAACGTATAGTCGCCGATGCTTGCCGTCTCACCCACATTCATCCGCACATCCTTCTCGGACTCGAAGCCTTTCACCATCGTCACGCCGACGATAAAGACCGCAATCCCACAGTGCGCCACGAGCATCCCCCAGTAGGATCTGGGCACCGAAGCCAAACGTTCGACGAGACTATTCCCGGTCACATGGGCCAACCGTTCACGCAGTCCAATCGCGGACGTCGTCACGATCCAAATGGCCAGGAGCAGGCCGAGGCTCAGCAGGGGCGTCCAACTCCCCAAGACAATCGGTAACGTAAGCGCGGACACAAGACTGACCGCGAATGCCCACTTCAACCGCTTCGCCAAATCAGGCACACTCGCCTTCTTCCATTGGGCCAGCGGGCCGATTCCCATCAAAAAGATGGCCGGAACCATTAACGGCACGAAGACGGAATCGAAGTACGGAGGCCCGACAGAAATTTTGCCGAGATCCAGAGCGTCTAAAAACAAGGGGTAGAGTGTGCCCAGCAGCACCGAGCCCATCGCGGCAATCAATAACACGTTGTTGGCCAACAGCATGCCTTCTCTCGACAACATCGCGAAGCTGCCGCCCAACCCAACTTTTGGTGCGCGCCAGGCGTACAAGGCCAACGACCCTCCGATGACGATCGCCAAAAACGCCAGGATGAAGAGACCTCGCTTCGGATCAGTGGCAAAGGCATGCACCGACGTGAGGACACCGGAACGGACGAGAAACGTCCCCAGGAGGCTCAATGAAAATGCCATGATGGCGAGCAAGACCGTCCACACCTTGAACCCGCCCCGTTTGTCGGTGACGGCCAATGAATGCACCAACGCGGTTCCGGCTAACCACGGCATGAATGAGGCGTTCTCAACCGGGTCCCAAAACCACCAGCCACCCCATCCGAGTTCGTAGTAGGCCCAGCCGCTGCCCATCGCGATACCGACCGTCAAAAAGCACCAGGCGACAGTAGTCCACGGCCGAGACCAACGAGCCCAGGACGCATCGAGATTGCCCCCCAACAAGGCAGCGATGGCAAACGCAAAGGCGACCGAGAAACCGACATAGCCCATATAGAGCATCGGCGGATGGATCACCATGCCGGGGTCCTGCAGGAGCGGATTGAGATCACGACCATCGGTAGCCGCAGGAATCAGCCGTTCGAACGGATTGGACACCGTCAACATAAACAGGAGGAATCCCATACTCACCAAACCCATGACGCCGAGAATCCGAGACCGTGTGGCTTCCGGGAGATGAGCAGAGAAGAGTGTCACCGCAAACATCCACAGGGTCAGGATGAAGGTCCACAAGAGCAGGGATCCTTCATGCGCACCCCAAATCGCGGCCAAGCGATAGTGCAAGGGGAGTTGCGAATTTGACGTCGCCGCCACATACAGGACGGAAAAATCTTTTTCCGCAAAGGCGTACCCAAGACAGCAAAACGCGATCAGCACCAACAAGAACTGCCCACGGGCCGCCGGTTTGGCCACCGCCATCAGCCCCGAGTTTCCGACCGCGGCACCATAGATAGGAAGGACTGCCTGCACGACCGCGACGCAGAGCGCGAGAATCAACGCGAAATGACCGATTTCAGGAATCATAGTGACTCTTTTCTACCTTGAGGAACAACGAGTGACTTGCTTTGCTGCGCACCGGAGGCCTTCGCCTTGGCCAGCGCCTCCGCCGCTTCAGGCGGCATGTAATTTTCATCGTGTTTCGCGAGAACTTCGCTGGCGACAAACGTCCCATCGTTGCCCAACTGTCCCTGTGCCACAGCGCCCTTCCCTTCCTTGAACAGGTCGGGGAGAATCCCCTTGTACGTCACCGGCAAGCGCTTCGCCGTATCAGTCACGATGAAATGGACGGTAAGGCCGTCTTTTTCACGAACCAGACTCCCGTCTTCAACCATCCCGCCGATGCGGAAACTCCGGCCTTTCGGAGCCTCTCCGCTGACCACTTGCGTGGGCGTGAAAAAGAACACGAGATTGCTTTGGAATGCATTCAAGATCAGCACCGTCGCCACACCCAACACGACCAGCCCCAGCCCAATAAAAGCAAAACGTTTATGCCGTGGTTTCATCAGTGTCTCCTAACAACGAGGCACGCTGTTCGGCGCGCGCCGCGGCCCGGCGGCGCCACAAGGCCAGCACTTCCCACCCCATACAGAGCGCCGTGGCCACAAACGAGGTCCAGACATAGAGGCCATAGCCTCCCATCGCAAAGAATTCCGACGCGCTCCCCCACTGCATCAACGAGCCTCCACTGCTTCCTGGATGACAGCCGGCTTTTCATCCCATGCCGGCATCGATTCCCGCTCGACCACGATACAGCGCACGCGAGCAAGGATCACCGCAATGCTATAGAGCCAGAAAGCGACCGTCATGATGAGCATGGCCATCAGCATCGTCGCCGCCATTTTCGATCCCGTCGACATGCTGACCGAGGCGCCTTGATGCAACGTATTCCACCACTGCACGGAAAAATAGATGATGGGCACATTGACGACGCCGACCAATGAAAAGACCGCGCTCGAGCGGTCGGCACGGCGCAGATCGTCGATCGACGACCGCAAGAGCATGACCCCCGCATACTGAAATAAGAGGATGAGCTCCGAGGTCAGCCTGGCATCCCACACCCACCAAGCGCCCCATGTCGGTTTTCCCCACATCGCCCCGGTCAGCAATGCCAAGAAGGTAAACATGGCCCCGGTGGGCGCAATCGCCTGTGCCATCATGAAAGAAAGGCGCGCATTCAATCCCATTCCGATACCAGCCCAGACAGCCATGACCACATAGAGGAACATGGACATCCAAGCCGCAGGGACATGGACAAAGATAATCCGGTACGATTCACCCTGCTGAAAATCAGTGGGCGCAACGAAAAACCCCATGTAGAGCCCGACCCCCATCAAGGCCACTGCTGCAACAGCGAACCATGGGATCAGACGTCCTGCCAGGGGATAAAAGGCTTGCGGTACCGAATACTTCGACCAATTCACGTAGATGAATCCTTACTATTCCAACGCAATACGTACTGCCGCTGCCGTGGCCCAAGGCCCCAGAAAAAGCGAGAGCACCAGACAGGCCCCCAGCAGCGACAGGTTTGCTTCGCCTCCGATACCAGCCATACTACTGGTGACGGCGCCGGCCCCGAAAATCAATACTGGAACATAGAGTGGAAGCACCAGGAGGGCAACCAGTAGACCACTCCCCCGCACGCCAAGGACCAACGCGGCGCCGATCGCACCAATCATACTCAACGTCGGCGTCCCAAGCAAGAGCGACAACACCAGCACTCCCAAGGGTTCTCCATCCAAACCGAATTGGAGACCGAGGAGCGGCGACAGCAGCACCACGGGTAACCCGGAGATCATCCAATGGGCAAAGATCTTTCCAGCCACTAAGACGGCCAGGGGCTGGGGAGCCAAAACCATCTGTTCGAGAGCCCCATCCACATAATCCGCCGTAAACACGCGTGAGAGCGACAATAAACAGGCCAACAAGGCGGCGACCCACAGCACTCCGGGGCCGATCGTCCTCAATACTGCCGGTTCCGGACCGACGCCCAAGGGGAAGAGACTGGCCACAATGACGAGAAAGAAGACCGACATCGCCGCGTCTGAACGACGCCGCATCGCAAGCAACAGATCCCGCGTGACGATGCCACTGACGGCCTCCCACATGCTGGAGCGGCTCATCCAGCCAGCCTCAATCGTTGCAGCCGCTCCGTCGGAAGCGCGACCTCTTGGTGTGTCACAACGACCGCCAGCCCCCCACGCTGCAAATGGGCAAGCAGCCGCTGCGTCACGACATTCGTGGACGCCGCATCGAGAGACGTGAACGGTTCATCCAAGAGCCACAAGGGGCGAGTGGAGAGCCAGAGCCGTGCCAGCGCGACGCGGCGCTTCTGGCCTTGCGAGAGCACTTTGGACGGCAGCTGATGAATGGGATGCTTCAACCCGATCGCCTCCAAGGCCTCCTTTGCCCCGTTGTTGGAACAGGGTTCCCCGGCCAGAGACATGGCACTCATCAGATTTTCCAACGGAGTAAGATCGTCTTTAATCCCGTTCAGATGCCCGAGATACATCAGTTGCCCTGCATAGAGTTCCTTGAGCTGATGGATATCCTGCCCATCCCAGAGGACCGAGCCCTGTTCGGGGGGTAACAGACTGGAGAAGATCCTGAGTAGGCTAGTTTTTCCGCTTCCGTTCTCACCCACCACGGCCAACAGGGTTCCTGGCTCAACTTTCACATTGAGATCCGAAAACAGCCGGCGCTCGCCTCGACGGCAACTCAGTGCAACAGCTTGCAACATAACGTATTACTCAACAGGAAATGGTCGAGAGTAAGGGAACGAGACGTGGAAAAACAAGGGGCGAGAAGGTGGTATTCGCTGGTGTGGGATCGGCCCACCCAGCCATCTTGCTCTGGGGACGATCCTACTGCTATCTAATGCATGAATCACTTGGTTGATATCCAGCCGCCAACAACATGGCTGCGCAAGTATGCATGAAGGAGACGCATCATGAGTGAACTCGTCTGTATCGCATTTAAGGATTCCAGCACAGCCGATCGGGTGCTCAACGAACTCAGAGCGATGGAAACCGAATACGTCCTCGACTTGGAAGATGCAGTCATTGTCGTCCGCGATCACGATGGCAAAGTGCACCTGAAACAGTGCGTCGATGTGTTCGGTGGCGCGACCAAGCATGGTGTGGCACTCGGCGTGTTATGGGGTGGGCTGATGGGACTGCTCTTCATGAATCCTCTGGCTGGTCTCCTCGGCAGCATCGCTGGTGGAGCCGGTGGCGGAGCCGTGACCACCGCCGCCAGTGAATATGGGCTGTTAAGCGACTATGGGATCCCCGACAATTTCATCAGGGACTTGGGGAGCACGATCAAACGAGGCACCTCGGCAATTTTTTTACTAATCCGAAGCGCTGACCAAGGCAAGCTGCTGACCAGCTTCTCACGATACGAAGGAACGATTCTCAAGACCTCGCTCAGCAAAGAGCAGGAAGACAAGTTACGAGCGGCCCTCACCCATCAACATGACCACAAGAAGATGAGTACAGGGTAGTCACGGCCTGGTTCATTTTTTCTGCTTCCCGTCCAACAGACAACTCACGTTCATGTCTCCCATGACGTTGATCGCGGTACGGCAACGATCGAGGAACCAATCCACCGTGAGCAAAACCGGGATGTACTGCACGGGCAACCCGACGGCGGTAAAGACCATGGTCATCGTCACCAGGCCCGCTTCGGGAATGCCTGCGGCGCCGACGGACGCGATGATGCTCGTCAGCACGACCAGCAGTTGCTGCTGAACCGTCAGGTCCATTCCGATCATTTGCGCGATGAACAAGGCCGCCATCGCCTCGTACAATGCCGTGCCGTCATTGTTGAAATTCGCACCGACCAGTGCTCCCATGCTGGCAGACTGCTCACGCAATCCCACACGATCTTTGAGCGCAGCGTAGGTCACCGGCATCGTGGCCGTCGAGCTAGCCGTGGAGAAGGCCATCACCAGCGCATCGCGCCCGCCACGCAGCAGCTCACCGGGACGCACCCACGAACCGAATCGGATACGAACGAGGTAATAACCTGCCTGGATCGCGAGTGCGAGCAGCACGCTCAGCACAAAAATCCCAAGCGCCTTGAACGGAGCGAACCCCTCCGTTCCCACAATGCTCGCGACAATGCCAAAGACCGCCAGCGGCACGACCGCGATGATCCAGTGCAAAATCTTGATCAACGATTCCAGGAAGAGCTCAACGAGATGTCCCACTGTTCCAAGAGGCCGATCACGTTCCTTACGGAGGGCCATGCCAAGGGCCACCGCGATGAAGATCACGCCGATGACCTTCCCATCGTCAGCGAGCGGTCCCAGTAAACTCTTGGGCACATTCTCGAGGAAGGTCGCCAGCGGATTCGCGGTCTTCGTGGTTTCAGCGTGTGGGGATGGCGGCGTCAGCCCCGCCCCTTGCCCAGGCTGGATGACGTTCGCCACGGTCAATCCGACCATGATCGCAACCAATGTATTCAGCAACAACAGCTTTGGCAGCCGCACTGCGAGTGGCCCGCCGAGCTTTGTTGTCATGAACGTGTGCACAATCGCTGCGAGAATCAACGGTGGCGCGAGCGCCCCTAGGAGGCGCAATACCAGCTTCCCCGGCACCGCGAGAACAGCCGCCTCGGGTCCCAGCAATATCCCCACCATGAGGCCGAGCACCAAAGCGATCACAATGCGCGCATAGAGCGGGATATTCTGCCACCACGCGATCAAGCCCGTATCCGCCGGAGAGAGCATGGTGTTGTCCGAGGCGTTGTCGTCCACGAACTGTTACTCCGATCTTCCGCTGATGGTCCCGGGTGGGAAAAAAGAGAAGCCTGCTGATGCGCGCCCTCAGCTATGGAAGTCTTCGATACACATCCCGCTGATTTCGAACATAGTGTACGAGAATGAGTCGCGCTTCCGAATCGACCTCATACACCACACGGTACTCTCCAACTCGCAAACGGTACAACCGTTCGGCACCTTGCAATTTTACCGATTGCGGTGGAAACGGATCAGACGGAAGGCGTTCGATCCGCGCGATGATACGAGCAGCAAGAGGGCGAGGAATTGACCGAAGATCTTTTTCGACGGAAGGTCTGTAGCTGAGGCTATAGGAGGCCACGCTTGTGGAGCCGCTTCGTCATATCATCAGCAGTCATGGGCTTTTCATTCCGGCGCTCAGCCACCACGGCAAGGTCATGAAGGTCCTCCATCAAACGCAAATACCGCTTGAGAGAGAGCACCACCCCGGTTCTCTTACCTTTTCGATCCGTTACATACCGCTCTCTGAAAGAACTCGTCTTGATGGATCGTTTCGCCAGCATGTTCATTTTATAGCGCATGCCTTTATGCTTTGTCGAGGATTGCTCCCCCAGCGCGCGCCTGCATTCAAGCTACGGCAAACCCCCAGTAACCTGGTCACGCGCTGAAGTTCATCCGGGCATGGCCGAACCTCCTCCTCAGTGCTAGGTTGCAAGACCAAACCCCAGCTTCTA
>JBKKBQ010000089.1:0-3206 GCA_046714015.1 Nitrospira sp. | reverse complement strand
ATGCCGTTCCGTTCGATGTTGGCACCATCCCACACCGCAAAGGCGATCGGCACCGACATGCCTGCCTTGAACTGGACATCGTTCGCATCGCCGCTTTCCAATGTCCGCTTCACGACCACCCGCCATGTCGGACCGGAATAGGCTCCGCCCTTAACAGACCCTGACGGTTCCCAAACACCATTCCCAATAACGTCCTGATGAGCTTGCGTCGTGAGGGTGCTAAAGCCGTTCGCGCTCAAATCTTCAACGGAACTCACGCGAAGTGTCGGATCAGACATGATATTCCCAGACCAGATACCAGAGTTGAACGGTCCCAAGCTCCGACCAATACGGTCTGGGTAGGTGACGCCCCCCGCCGGCTCTTCAAAGTAATAATCCCAGAAAATTCCAGGATACTGATCGTCGACATCCCACATACCCGCACTGTCCTTGCCGAGGTCCTTCTGCCATTCCGCATTCCACCGCCAGATGTTGGTCGTCCCACCGGACTGTCCCATGCACTGAAATGGCGGAGCACCGGCTGTGTTCACCGGAAACATCACCGCAACCTGGTCCCGGAAGTCTTGTGGGCCGATCGCCGTGTCATTCTTCGTTTGATCAATCCACTCCAGCCGCATCCCAATATCCTTGCCGTTGGTCATCGCCTTGACGAACACCGACTTCACCGAAATATTCGGGTGCATCGGGGTCGTGATGAGCTGACCGCTCAACGGTATAACAACGCCCGGCACACTTTCCCAGATGGGATTGGCGCCGTCCATGGGAATTGAGCCCTTGATCGCCTTAGCCGGTATCGTCACCGGTTGACTGACGGCCAGTGGTACTCGCCCCAACGTCAGCATCAGGCCGACGGTGAGGGCAGAGAGAAGAATGGCAAACACCAATTTCTTGTTGGTCGTCTGCGCTATTCTCATAATGCTACTCCCTCCTCTGAGTATGGTAAAAAATGAGGTTCGCTCAAGAACCGTTACGAGATGTACTCACGCCGTTCCGGAAGGTCGCCCTTCCTCATTCTCCTTGTCTTTCTCTTTCACATCCATAAACGACTGCGCACCGACTTCGTTCAACAACATGGTCAATTCGTTCCCCTGGTCTTGCGCGCCGCATTCATAGGTCTGGCCTTCGGGAGAGCTGAACGTCGCGGGACGATAGTCGGTTTCCGTGTAGGGCTGAGGGGTCACGCCCAGGAAAGTCGTCTCAAAGTCCATCCAATCAGCGGTCATATCGGCCACCAATTTGAAGAGACCGGAGTCCGCCTTTTTGGTCAACATACGACAGAACAGCGGCACCCATCGGCCGATATGGTTTTTGACAAACTTCTTCTGTGCGTCGACCACGATCTGCGTCTTCTCCGGCCCATCGTGGCAAAGCGAGTAGGATTCCTTGTAGGCGAGAAAGTGCATGAATTCGAATTCAACGCTGAGATGATCGAGTCGTTCATGGATGTCTTTGGACAATTCGACTCCGAAGGCTTTGTAGAATCCGGAAATGTCGCCCATCACATGAGATTGCGCGAACACGTGGTCATTTCCGAACAGGGTTTCGTAGGGAGGACAATCGAGCGTAATCACGTTACTGAACACGCGGCGATGCTCGGACTGGAGATCGCTGAGCTGCCAGTTGACACATTCGGACGCGATCAGATTCTCAACCAAGGCCAACTGTTTTCTCAGGGAGGTCAATTTCCCTTTGGCTCGCTCGCCACCCTCAGGGCCGAGGGCGACCTCCAATGCATCGAGGGCAGCCCGGCCATCCTCCACAAATTCGCCGCATCTGAGGTAATCAAGAAATTCCTCATCTTCGGGATATAGGAGGCTCCAAGAGACCAATAAATAGATTTTACTGCGATTGAGCGCACGCTCGACGGCGGGGGAGTCCTTGATGGACAAAGGGCTCGGCAGCGTGGCGGTGGCAGATGCAGATACGCCTCGCATCGGCTGTTGACTCGTCATAGCGATCGTCTCCTGGCCGCCTCGTTTACCCTACCCACTAAGGTTAGGCGAGAGGCATGTATGTATATGAAAAGGACGGCACGAAGTCAAGGGTGAATTGGTTCGCTTTCGCTATTGTGAATTGAGTTTTCTGCTGAGCGCCCGAGTGACGTCATCACGAATCGATCCTCGTCAGATGTCTCGACGGCACCACACGAATCGCGACATGGTCATTGACGGTCGTACAGACCATTTCACACATGCCACAGCCGACGCAAGCTTCCTTCACCACGGACAGATGCAGGGACGCAACGTCCATCGCAAGGGCACCCGTCGGACACTTTGAGACACAGGCATGGCAACCTTGGCCGGCCGTGCAGAGTCGATGCGAAACCGTCGCGATTCCCATTCGGACTTGGTTGATCTTCTCGACCGGAAGGAGCGCGTCTGTCCCACAGGCTGTAATGCAAGGAAGATCCTCACAGAGCAGGCAGGGCGACTGATCGGCGAAAAGAATGGGTGTCCCGTCCTGCGGATGGGCCATGATCGCGCCTGGTGGACAAGCCGTGACACAATCATTGCACTTTGTGCAACGTTCAAGGAAGAGCGGTTCGTCCACTGCGCCAGGGGGACGCAGCCAGTCAAAACGAATCGCCGGAAGTGGCGGCTCCGTTGGAACACCGTCCGCCTGTTTGACGAGTTCGCGCGCGGCTTTGACGGTAGATATAACGGAGTCCTTCAGGAACTCTCGCCGACCGTATGAAGGGTTGCTAGCCACGGTTGTGGATTTCCTTGGAGGAGGGTCAAAAAGGCAGTCCGGCAAATAGCGATAAGGCAAGGACCTCAGGCGTACCTTCGGAGGTACGTTGAGAATTCTTGCGAGCCGAGAACGCAGCCGGCGGTCTTTTTCACCCTCCTCATCTACATCACACCATCGGCACGCAGCTTATACACCTCAACACAGCGATCACAGGCTCCGAAGTCCACGTCCCATCCCGGATGATTCTCGCGGATGAAGTCGAGCACGTAGGGTTCCACCTTCGTTCCCATCTCCTCGACCCACGAATAGGTGGGGAACCGACACAGTGGGCAGGGGAAACCCGGCATGAGCATAATTTTGTTTTCAGTCTCCGGGACTTCACCGCCTTCCACATCCACAGCTCGATCCATCACGCGAAGCGTGTCGGCAGCCATTTCGATCAGCTCTGAATGGGTGAAGTACGAGGTCTGCCAGAGCCCCTCGAACACCGACTTCAGCTGGGGAGGCGGAATTTT
>JBKKBQ010000088.1:0-3369 GCA_046714015.1 Nitrospira sp. | reverse complement strand
GATGTGAAGTCCCACGGTTCTCGATCCGGTGAACGCAATCGTTGCGACTTGGGGATGTGCGACGAGCGCTTGGCCGATCTCCGGCCCACCTGGGAGGTAGGCCAAACAGCCGGTCGGTACACCGGCTTCGATGAAGATGTCAGTGAGCAGAGTTCCTAAACCGGGTGAGCGTTCCGATGGTTTGAATAGAAATGGATTGCCGGTCACGAGCGCCGCAGACACCATTCCGGCGGGGATGGCGAGTGGAAAGTTCCATGGTGCGATAACGACGGTCACACCGCGCGGCGCATAGGTGCGCTGGTTGAGTTCTCCCGGACGGGTGCCTAATCGTACAGGTCTAGCCAGACGGTCCATCTCGTCTGCATAGTAGCGAAGGAAGTCGATCGCTTCTGCGACATCAGCGTCGGCCTCCCGCCAAGGCTTGCCGACTTCAAAGATCTCCCAGGCGGCAAGCTCGTAGCGACGGCGGCTCATCTCGGACGCTGCCTGACGCAGGGTTTCAGATCGCACTCCCGGAGCTTTCCGCCGCCACTGGTCCCATTGTGTGAGCGACTGTTCGATAACTCGGTCCAGATCGGATACCGCGGCGGTCTGCACCCTGGCGACGACTTCAGTTGGTTTACAAGGATTACGGGATTCCAGCCATGGGCCGGTCAGCCTGATACCTGATGCTCGACCGTGCCATTCTCGGCCCAATTGAGATTGAACCGATCCAATACTTGCCTGCATGGCCTTCCGTACCGTCGCCTGTGAAAAATCGCTGTGCGGTTCGTTGCTAAAACTCTTCTCCTCATTCGTTGTTGTGCGTCGGATCTGGGCCGGCGCTGTCGGAGGAGCAAGGAGCTGGGCCAATGGCTGGGACTGGACATACTCTTTCTGAAGAAACGATTCGTTCGACGTATTTTCCAAGAGTCGCCGCACCAGATAGGCCATACCGGGGAGCAGCCGACCCACAGGCGTGTACACGCGTACACGGCGGCCCAATTTGACCATGGCTTGCTGGAACGGCTCCGCCATACCGAAGATCATTTGGTACTCGCGGGCATCGGAAGGCAGGCCCCGCGATTCCGCTTGGGCTTCGATGGCAGCTAATGTGCGAAGATTGTGTGTGCCGAACGCGGGGCGGATCAGATGGGACTGTTCAAACAGCACCGGAACCAATCGTTCATAGTGAATGTCGGTCTCTGCCTTGTGCTCAAACAGCGGAGGTGGCCAGCCTGCTTGCCGATATCGGACAGTGTCTGAATCCCAGTACGCTCCTTTGACCAGTCGGATCGTGGTCGGGGCATGGCGTGTTCGCGCCCAGGCCACCAAATCATGAATGTCTCGTTCGGTTTCTCGGTGGTAGGCCTGCAGCGCGACTCCCGCATAGGGATAGGATCGATAGTCCGGCTCTGCGAAGAGTTGCTTAAAAATATGCAGGATCAGGTCTTTTGTCTCCGCCTGCTCCATGTCGAAAATCAATCCCGCCGACAGTGACTGGGCAAGATCCACCAGCGGACGGAGACGTGCGGCGACCGACTCGTAACTTCCATTGGAATCAATGGGGTCCAGCCGAGATGAGAGAGCCGAAATTTTGAGTGAGAGCTGCACGCGTGGGATTGGTCCCAGATGGTCTCGTTCGAGCAACTCATTGGAAGACCAGGTCTTCGTTGCGTGTCCCAGTTCATTCAAGGCGTTCAGACATTGGTCACGATAGCGATCGGCTTCTTGTTCGCTGATGGTGGCCTCACCCAACAGATCGACAGACCAGGCTCGGCCGTTTTCCCATAACTGCGACAAGGTCGGAACCGCTTCTTCAATCGAGGCTCCCGCGATGAAAGTTGTGGCCATCTGTTCGATCTGTTTCCTGATCGACTTCCCGGTGAGACGGGCACCCAGGCTTGTTGAGGCCAGAGCCTTCAATCCCCACTGAAGCCCAAAGAATTCGCCGATCTCGTGGCCGAAGTATTCTTCGGCGAGTGTGACGACTCGTTCATCCTCCTGAATGACCGGAAGGACATCGATGAAGTGGAACAACCGTGTTTTAAACGATGCATCCTTCATCGCCAGGTTGATGGCCGAATGGGACCACCAACGGCCATCAAAGATGGAAGGTGAAAGACCGGCCGACAGCTGGGCAAGTTGTTCGCCGATCCGGCGAATGGCTGGTTCCAACGAGGGAGATGGTGCCATTGAGAGTCCTGCGAGAATTGGCTCTGTTCCAATTTAGTATACATCGTGGATGACCGATGGTCATCGCAGACCACCTCTCTGGTCGGCACAAGGGCGATAGCCAGACCGACCCATTTCATTTCACGCAGCGTATCGCTTATGATGAAGGTTCAGGCTCAATGGCGTCTCGATCAGGGGCGTCATTTCTGTAAGATGCGGTCGAACACAACTGGATTGGAGAATAGCTATGGCTGATGAACATGCCCATGGGACGCAGCAACCCCAGGCAAAAGATAATTTGATTCCCGGCGTGAAACATGTCGTGGCAATCAGCAGCGGGAAGGGTGGAGTCGGCAAGTCCACTGTGTCGGCCAATCTGGCCTGCGCATTGGCATTGGCCGGTGCGAAAGTCGGTCTTTTGGACGCGGATCTTTACGGACCTAATATCCCCATGATGATGGGCAGCACCTCCGGCCCAGAACAGAAAGACGGAAAAATTCTTCCTGTTGAGAACTATGGAGTGAAGTTGATTTCCATGGCGTTCCTCGTGCCGGAAGAAACCGCGCTTGTTTGGCGTGGTCCGATGGTCCATCAATACCTGCAAGCTTTTTTCCGAGATGTGCTCTGGGGCGAGTTGGATTATTTGTTGATCGATTTACCGCCCGGCACCGGCGATGTGCAGCTCTCCTTGTCACAAATGGTTCCGTTAGCTGGGGCGATCACCGTGACCACGCCTCAAGAAGTCGCGCTCTACGACGTTCGTAAGGGCATGGCGATGTTCCAAAAAGTAAATGTGCCGCTGTTGGGTATTGTCGAGAATATGAGTCACTTTGTGTGTGGTCACTGTGGTGAGCGGACGGAGATTTTCTCCTATGGTGGGGGAGAGCGGGCAGCAGCCAAGGTCGGTATGCCGTTCCTTGGCCGAATCCCGATTGATCCGGCGATTCGAGAGGGTGGGGATACCGGTCATCCAATTGTCGTGGCCAATCCGGCTTCTCCTCAAGCGGCAGCGTTCCGAGATATCGCCAAGAAAATCATGGAAGGGCTGAGCGATGCAGAAAAAAGCGGTCCATCAATTGATAGTTTACTCAAAAAGATCAAGCAACCGTTTAGCAGTAATTAACGGGCATTGCAGGCATTGCTCGGAGGGAGAAATGGGGGAGTTTGTACGTGTGGCAGCTCTAGCAGATATCAATCCTGGACACGGAATTGTGG
>JBKKBQ010000087.1:0-6611 GCA_046714015.1 Nitrospira sp. | reverse complement strand
GATGCGGGCATTGTGACCGGAAATAATGTAGTTCACCCCATACTCCCACTCCTGCCGCATGGCGCTGTACAGGGGATCGATACTGACGAACCGCACATAGGGTTGGAACCGTCCGATGCCGACCTCCTGGGGAATGAGGTACAACCCATACACCGTCCAGGAATGGCCATTGAAGATACAGAACGCGCAACCGCCAGCGTTAGCGAAAGCGCCTGTCCCATAATTGGCCCAGTACCGCTTGAATTCGGCGTTGAACGTGAAGACGCCCGCGTTGTTCGGCATCAGCTTTTCCACCAACAGATCCACGATCGCCCCGGTAAAATCCGACACATTCCCACTAAAGCCATCCCCTGCGCCATCTTTTTGATGGATCACGTTGCCCGAGATCGCAAAGATATCGCCGGCCGTTCCATAATAGGTCCCGGAGGTGTAGTACCCCGGATTGTCTTCATCATTTAACAGGTTCCATTGCAGACGCCCCACGTACAGCAAGCTGCCGGATGGATTCGATCCCCCGCGCTGGCCCGTGAACACCGAGGCCACATACAACAGATGGGTCCCGAAGGGATGAACCTTGCCGAAGAAGACCGCGCCGTTATCACGGCCATAGAGACCGCCCTGTCCACCGTTCGGACCTCCTCCATTGGGGCCGCTGGGGAAGTTGCCGCTGAAGTCGGCGGAATTGAAGGGCGTCCGGAAGCCATCGAAGGTCGCATGGTAGAACGGCCCGTTCAACTCACCGCGCTCACTCGGTACCAAGGTGCGACCGACCCAGAGGTTGACCCTCTCGTTGATCTCAAATTTCCCGATCGCGTCGAGCAACCCCATGTTGGAGTTGCCTGCAAAATGATTGGCGCCGCCCCCAACGGCACAGTTAAAGCAATCCGTGTTGAAGGTGAACTTCACATACTTGTGGATTTGCCCGTTGATGTAGATACGAGCATTGTTGATCGCAAAATCGTTGCTGTAGTGCCCTCCTGCGGCACCCTCTTGGGCATTAAAGCTGGAGCGGATACCCATGCCGACGGAGATCCACTTGTCGTCATCGGCCTTGATGGTACCACCAGCATAGGCACTCGGCAGCGTGGATCCCATTCCAGCTACCAGCGCCGCCATGGCTCCAGCAACTAAAACCTTTTTCCACCGCCTCGCAACATGTTGCTTCATACTGATGCCCTCCCTTTGTGGTTGCTCACATAAGCTCGCATCTCCCTTTTCAATCAGGAGCGCGACAACATCGCCGCGGATAGTCGCGTCCTCGCTCTTCACATCGATGAGCGCTTGTTCGGTGGGAGTAGCCAGTTGCTGCGCGAATCATTCTGCCCATATCGCTGGGTGCGCACCATCTCACAAAGGACGGCGTAGACCTATCGGGAAAATCCTGAAAACAACGGGGAAGATCCCTGAGGAAACTTAAGCCGGTTACTGGTTGGTTGCGGTGATGAGGAAAGCAGCACGGAGTCAGGAATCGGGCTGGATCAGCGGACCGGTCGTTCTCGATCTCGATCCTTGATTTGAAGTATCATACAGCCCGGATGACAGAGGCACTTGACGCTCCGTTGGACAGCTGTCGTTGAATGACAGACGGCCATGGTTCTTGAGATCGCGGACTGCAATGAACAGTAATTATGCCCGAGCGTTCATTCCGCTGATCCTGGCTGGGACGTTCCTTCTCGACGTCTTCATGCCGTGGGGTTATGCGGTCTGGGTCGTTGGGGACGTCTTCGGCGCGTTCTTGACCCTCTGGATTGAGTGGCCGATTGCCCCGTATATTGTTGCGGCCATCGGGACCGTTCTCGCGTACATAGGGCACATACTGTCTCCTCCAGTCGTCGCGGTAGACATTGCCGGCTTCAATCGCGTCGTGGGCATAGCCCTCCTGTGGACTACGGCGTGGCTCGTGGCGCACGCGAGAAGGGCCAAACTCGACGATGCCACCAGGCGACTGGGTGCGATCGTGGAGAGCAGCAGCGACGCCATTCTGAGCGTGACACCTGACGGATTCGTGACCACGTGGAATGGAGGTGCGGAGCGTATCTTTGGGTATACAGCAAACGAGATGATCGGCCGTTCGATCCTCACGATTATTCCAGCGCATCTCCATCGGGATAGAGCCTGGGAACTGGCCACGGTGCGGGGAATGTATGATATTCAAAGCTATGATGCAGTACGGTTGACCAAGGACGGCCGATACATCGACGTGTCGGTCACATTATCGCCGCTCAAGGACGCGGTTGGTCAGTTTGTGGGGGTATCCAAAGTCATCCGCGATATCAGCGAGCGGAAGCGAGGGGAGACACTCCTGCACCAGGCGCATGAAGCGCTGGAAATAAGAGTGCAGGAAAGAACCGCCGAATTGAGTGCCGCCAACCATTCACTACGGATACTTTCCAGCCGACTGATGCAAGTGCAGGAAGAGGAGCGAAGCCGACTTGCGCGCGATCTGCACGACGAAGTCGGGCAGTTGCTGACCGCGCTGAAGATCGACTTGCAAGACATCCAGCATGGTGAGGTCGGGGAGACCCGTTTCGGTTCTCTCACGGATAGCCTTGCGCTGGTGGACCGGTTGCTGACTCAAGTGCGGACCCTGGCGCTGGATCTCCGGCCGTCACTCCTTGACGATCTGGGTCTGGTGTCGGCGCTTCGATGGTATGCGAACCGGCAGGCGACGCGTAATGGATGGACTCTTTCACTCTCTGTCGAGGGAATGGCCATGCGAGTTCCGGTCCCCATCGAGGTCACCTGCTTTCGGGTTACCCAGGAGGCGCTGACCAACATCGCGAAATACGCACGGGCCAAGACGATCGATCTGACGTTGTGTCGGCAAGATGAGAAAGTCACGCTCATCATTCAAGACGACGGTGTGGGATTCGACGTGCCATCGGCCCGACGACGAGCACAGGGCGGGGGAAGCATCGGGTTGCTCGGAATGGAAGAGCGTGTGCGGCTGGCCGGCGGCAGCTTGGTCATCTCATCAGTGCCGGGTGAAGGGGCCAGGCTCGAACTGTGCTTCTCGCTCACAGGGCAAGAGCAGACCAGGCCACCTGTAACGGTTGAGGTCATATCGCGATGAGCCACCTGCGGATTCTCCTTGTGGACGATCATGCATTGGTCAGGGCCGGTATGAAGGCGCTTCTGCAAAAAATCGAGGGCCTCGAGGTTGCCGCTGACATGGGGGATGGGTTGGAGGCCGTTAAGTATGTGCAGACGGCCGCTCCGGATCTCGTCCTGATGGATATTGCGATGCCCGGATTGAACGGACTGGATGCGACTGCCCGGATCGTCAAGGAATCGCCGACCACGCGCGTGATTTTGCTGTCGATGCATGCTAATGAAGAATACCTTCGGCAGGCTTTGCAGGTGGGCGCTTCCGGTTATCTATTGAAAGGCGCAGAACTGGCTGAACTTGAGATGGCCATCAGGACGGTGGGCGGGGGCGAAGCATACCTGACCCCTGCGGTTGCGAAATTCACCATCGAGGCCTACCGTGAAAAGTCTGAAGGGCCGACCGGTCCGCTGGCAAAACTGAGCATGCGCCAGCGCGAAATCCTCCAGCTCGTCGCGGAAGGGCAAACCACAAAAGACATCGCCCACCGCCTGAACTTGAGCGTCAAGACTGTCGAAACACACCGAAGCCAATTAATGGAGCGGCTCGATATTCACGATGTGCCGGGCCTTGTCCGTTTCGCGATGCGTGTCGGACTGATCCAGCCCGACTCTTAACCCTATTCGGTCTCTGTATGTTCGCAATCGTTCCGTGAACTCCTGTCTTCTCCCAGGGGACTTTCTGTCTTTCTTTCAGGTTTTCCCCGATACGCCTCCATGCGAGCTTCGGGCATGTTGATACCCATCAACCGAGAAGGAAGAGGCTGATGACATGCGGGTTGCCGCTGCGCACGCTCCTTGTCGACGACAGTCCCGAGTTTCTCGGACGGTTGGAAAAATGGCTCGTGAGGCACCCGGATTTTGAGTTCGGGGGGAAGGCTTATTCGGGAGTCGACGCCGTCAAGGGGGGGAGCGCGCTTCGTCCGGATCTTGTGCTGATGGACGTGGCGATGCCGCTCATGAATGGGTATGAGGCGGCCTTGAAGATCAAAGAAGGTGCGCACCGACCCATTGTGATCCTGATCTCATTCTTCGATAGGCGTGAAACGAGTGAGGATGCTGATTCGAAAGCCGATGCGTTTCTCAAGAATGACTCCTTGTATGAAGACCTGCTTCCCACCGTGGCTCGGCTGTTTCCTGAGCTGTGTTAGACACGGTCGCCGATCTCTAAAAAACTCACAGGAGGAGTTATTGAGAGTAATACCTCTGAGGACAGGAGGTGACTCGATGAACGTGAAGGGATTTCTTGAAGACGATCAAAGGAGGGAATTCGTGCTCGTGTATGAGCAGCCTTATGCACGATTGGGGAAGACTTTCGCCCTTCGGGGCTGGCAGCGGCGGCGACTAGTTCCTCTGCAGCAAACAGAACGGGAGCGTCGTCAAATCGCTGGAGGAGCGCTGATCGCACTTCATGACTTGTTAAAAAGGCTTCCGAGATGTTTTGACTACGGAGATGATGCTTCTTCAAATGAGGGGAGGCATGCGACACCTCTACGGAGAACAAGGAAGCTCCGGTCATTACGGCAGGTGAACTGAGAAGGGGAAACGTTAAGGAGCAAGTGGCCACGATAGGGTCTGTTCAGAAACGAGATAGGTTTCATGTGTTGAAACAGCGCATCGAAGACGTCACTAAATCCAACCGGAAATTCTACGAAGCCTTTGAGAGTCTCGACATCGCGAAGGATGGATGAAGTTTGGACGCATCAAGAATACGTTACCTGTATTCACCCGGGCTTGACGATTCGTTCCGGGTGACCGGCCGTGCGTGATTCCTGGGTGCTGATCTTTTCGGATTAGGGTTAGTTCGCCGATTCAGCTGCATTCCTTCGTTCTTTCAGTACACTCGGCGGTCCCCCTCGGGGATCTCCCTCCATTCTTTCAGGATTTTCCCGATAGGTCTACGCCGTCTTTTGTGAGATACCACACGCCACAACATGGGCACACCATCGTTGATAACAACTGCCCTTAGAGTTCTGGGTCGGTTGGCATAGCGGCTATTTGTACGGCCCGATTTTGAGATCGATTGGGAAATGATGGCTGAGAGCGTGAGTCAGGGTAAAGAATCCTTGACGCATTCCATACCGGTTGTATACAATCGTGCCGCCTTGCAGAGGACATAACTGTACATGGTAATTGAATACGGGCGCAGCAGACTGCTCGGTAGAGTTCTTCCCATCCAACGACGCGTCACGCCACACGAAAATATCCATTCTTGGTCCTCTCCCGTTGGTCTGAAAGTTTCCACAGGCTTTTTGACGTTCTTACGAAAGGAGGGTGATGAATCTGTGCTCGAGTCAGGGCACTCGCCGTAGCGCTGGGCTTCAGTCGGATTGAAGATAGAATCATGTCGGAAGACTGGTGTTCAGGCGATTGTTCGTTCCGGAGTGGTTTCTAGTCGAAAACGCATCAACCGACAGTTCGCAACTCACGGCATACGAAAAGGAGTGATGCAACATGGAAACGAAAGCACCCCAGGGTTCTGAGAACGTCAACGAAGCAGAAGTTTCTACCGTGGAATCGGGATCGTCGAGAAGAGAGTTTCTGGGACAGAGCGGGCGCGTGGCGGCCGGCGTCGGCGTCGCCGCCCTCCTGGGAAACCTCGGCCAATATGCGTTGTCCTATGCGGCCGGCGGCCCGCCGATCAAGATCGGCATCTTACATTCGCTGAGCGGCACGATGGCCATCAGCGAAGTGTCGTTGCGTGATGTCGTGCTGATGGCGGTCGAGGAAATCAATAAAGCCGGCGGCGTCATGGGACGGCAGATTGAGGCGAAGGTCGTCGATCCGGCGTCGAATTGGGATCTGTTTGCGGAGAAGGCCAAGCAGTTGCTCTTGGAAGACAAAGTGTCGGTGGTCTTCGGCTGTTGGACCTCGGTGAGCCGGAAATCCGTCCTGCCGGTCTTCGAAAAGAACAATGGCCTGCTCTTCTATCCGGTCCAATATGAAGGTGAAGAATGCTCGCGCAATGTGTTCTACACCGGAGCGGCGGTCAATCAACAGGCGGCGCCGGCGGTCGAATACTTGATGAGCCCTGAAGGGGGGAACCACAAGAAGTTTTATCTCTTAGGGACCGACTACGTGTATCCGCGCACGACGAACAAGATTCTGCGCGCCATGCTGTTGGCCAAAAAAGTGCCGGCCTCCAACATTGAAGAAGAATACACCCCGTTCCATCACCAGGACTATCAAACCATCCGCGGGAAGATTAAGAAGTTTGCCGCAGGCGGGGGCGGCGCCGTGATCAGCACGATCAACGGGGATAGCAACGTGCCGTTCTACAAGGAATTCGGGAACCAGGGTTTGAGGGCCGAAGACGCTCCGATTATGGCATTCAGTGTCGCAGAAGATGAGCTACGCGGGATGGATACGAGCGCGCTCGTCGGACACTTGGCAGCGTGGAACTACTACCAGAGTGTGGATACCCCACAAAACAAGAAGTTCGTGGCGAACTTCAAAGCCTATTGCAAGAAGAACAATCTGCCGGACGGAGAAAACCGAGTCACCGA
>JBKKBQ010000086.1:0-6570 GCA_046714015.1 Nitrospira sp. | reverse complement strand
GATATGCACACTCTTTCGAGTGCGCTATCTCCCGCTGATGGGTCATGGCCAGCTCCTGAGTTGTTGCAAGACCACTATATTCTCGCGCACAAGCTCAATGGAGCTTCAATGAGCTATGGCTATGCAGGGTTGGCTCAGTGCGGCGGTATGATGGAAAAGTTGCTTGAGCATGCAGCCATGGTTTCTCCCTACCAGTGGCCAGACGCGGTGTTGTTCCTTCGAGAAATGGTCGAGAACTGCCGCGTCCGAGTTGAACACATCGCCCGACATGGAAAGGACGATGATCAACTTACAGATGATTGGGCTAACCGATTGATGACTCTCATTCCAGCAAGTTCCGTTAATGAAACCCCGTCCGCTATGATGCCCGGTGTTTCGGTAACGGCAGAATATTGCATGCCAACACTTGACGCGGAAATTCTCGAGTATTTTATCCCTGAGATTTCAGAGTATATCGGTACGGTCAGAGGTCTGGTGGCGAGTGTGCGCGTAAATCCTGGCGATGGCGACCAGATTAATGCCCTATTCAGAACCGTTCATACCATCAAGGGGTCAGCCTATACGGTGGGATTTGAAGTGATTGGGGATCTGGCGACTCCGCTTGAGGACTGTCTCGGGAGCATCCGCGACAGCAATCTTTCCGCGTTGCTTAAGGTGTTGGATGTCACCGAGTTGACAATGGAAGTGATTCAGTCGTTGCTGAGGCTAAATCCTGATGACATGACCTGTCTCCAGCGTGACATTCCAGTCGTGATGGATGCATTGCGCCGGATACAACCGTGTGGGCAGGTTGAAGTGAAGGAGACGGTCATATCTGAGGAGCCCATTAGGGCGGTAGTGGCAACATGCTCGGTCGAAGAGGTGCCGGCGCCTTCGTTAACTGCGGAATATCTTGTTCCTGAAGTAGATGCCGGCGATTTCTCATACTTTCTCCCAGAGGCCGTTGGATATCTGCAAGTCATGGAAAATCTTTTGCTCACTTTGGAAAAGAATCCTTCGGATGAGGAGACGATTCACCAGTTGTTCGGTAATGTCCATACTCTTAAGGGATCCGCCTACACCATCAATTTTCAGGTGATCGGTGATCTCACTCATATCATTGAGGATTATCTGGATGCAGTACGCCGAAAACGGCTGACCATTAACGCCGTCTTTACAGACATCATGCTTCAGGCGGTTGATGTCTTGCGACTGTTACTTCAGCACGATTCTAATCAGGTGCCACGACTGAAGGAACGGGTAGCGGAGATGCAGGCGGCGCTAGCAACATTAGGAAAGCCGACTGTGCGTGCGGTTGCTTCACTGCCTCCTGCGGCTCAAGTGTCAGAGAATGTGCCTGAATCCGTGGCGGTATCTCTTCCTGATAGTGGGCCAGAGGAGGGACGTGCCTCCAGCCAGGAAGTAGCTATCGGGGCGGTTGACAATCAACAAATCCGAGTCAGGCGAGATCGTCTCGAGCAACTCCTTAACTTCGTCGGGGAGTTGATCATCGCTCGAGGACGATTAGAGCGTCGTCTGGATGCCTTAAGTGCCCTGACTGGCCAAGTGCAGGCATGTAAGAATCGCCTGCTGAACAGTATCCAGACATTCGAACAAAAACACACGTTCACAATGCCTTCCGTCACGCCCCAACCAACTCCAGGGGCTACCAAGATGCTGTCAGGCGTTGCTGAATTTGGCGAATTGGAATTCGATAAATACGACGATTTCAACATTTTGGCGCGAAGAATCGGAGAAGGGGCCGCCGATATCAGTGAGTCGATTGCGCAATTGAATGCGTCGCTTCTGACTGCACGGGAGGAGATGAACGCGCTGCAAGAGCTGACGACTGGGATTCGAGATCAAACGGTGAGAGCTCGAATGGTGTCAATCGGAGGGTTGTTTTCCCGTTTCCGTCGGTCTGTGCGGGAAAGTGCTCGGTCAACCGGGAAAGACGTAAAACTCGTCATGACGGGGGAACGTACGGAAATTGATACGGGGGTGGTGGAGCGGCTGATTGATCCGTTGATTCACCTTATGAGAAACGCTGTATTTCACGGTATCGAGTCAGCGGAGGTCCGGGTTGCCAACGGAAAACCTGCGACTGGAACCATCCGTTTGAGTGCATCACAGCGTGGGAACACCGTCCTTATTGAGGTGGAAGATGATGGACGTGGGCTTGACATAGAGGCGATCAAGGCGAAGGCAAGCGAGAGGGGATTGGTGAGCGATGACAAGGCGTCGCGATTGACCAATGCCGAGATCGTACGATTTATTTTTATTTCCGGGTTTTCCACGGCCGCAACGTCAACCGATCAAGCTGGGCGCGGGGTTGGTATGGATGTTGTCGAGCGTGTGATTCGCTCGATGAACGGACGCATCGAAGTCGATACTGTCAAGGGGCGTGGAACAAGATTTTCGTTGTGTCTCCCGCTCACGTTGCTCATCACGATGGGGCTAATCGTGAGTGTCGGCGACATGCAGCTCGCGATTCCGTTAGCTAATATTCGTGAAATTACCTTGCCCATCACGCACCCTGTCACAAAGATCGGCAGCCAGGCGATCATGGAGATCAACGACGAGGTGATCGAAATGCATGCCTTGTCCGGTCTGCTCGGCTACATGACGCCCGCCATCGAGAATTCAACACCGATCGTGATTGTGCACACGGATGCCGGGCCGAAGGGGTTGGCCATCACCAAATTATTGGGGCAACAGGAAATTGTTGTCAAACCGTTCGCGTCGCCGAAGCTGATGGACAAAGTGGTGTTTTCAGGCGCGACGTTTGATCTGGATGGGAAAGTCATTTTGGTGTTGGATGTGAACCGGGTGTTTGCGCGAAATGGGGATGGTGCGCCTATGATCTCGCTACAGCCCGCTGGGCTTGTGGACGAGCCCGAGGGAGGGGGCGCAGAGGAGGTGCCTGCTGTTGAACAGGCCAAAATGTTGTGTGTCCTGCTGATCGACGATTCGTTGAGCATCCGGAAATTTGTGGGTCGAATGCTAGAAGCGGCCGGATATCAGGTGGCAACCGCCGGCAATGGGGAAGAGGGGGTACGAATGGCGAGCACACAATCGTATCACCTAATCATAACGGATCTTGAAATGCCAAAATTGAATGGATACGAAGTCATTCAAGCGTTGCGCGCGCGACCTCAAACACAATTGGTGCCGATTTTGGTGATGACGACCCGGGCTGGTGAAAAGCACAGAAAGCTTGCGCTTGAAGTGGGTGCAACGGGCTATATCGCAAAGCCCGTTGAAGAGCGGACCCTATTGCATGAAGTAGAACGGGTAACGGGCGGGATCGCGCAGCCTCTACGGTGATCGAAGTATTGTGCTCGGATGTTTCGCGATGGGGGAAGTATGATCGACACGAGTGTGGAGCGTTCTTGCATGGTTGGAAGCTGATGGATCATCACATCACTCATGCCGCTCCTAGTGAAGCGAGGGGCGAGATCCAATTGTTGATTGTCAAATGTGGCGAGATGCGTGTCGCGATTCCGGGAAGGGCGATCCGGGGATTGTATAAAACAGTTGAGATAGCTTTTCGAGATACCATTACGCTTTTGGGAGAAACCTATGAGAAGGAGGACTTGGTCAGTCGGCTTGATCCTTCTAAGACAGTGGTGCAGTTTTCGTCTCAGGGACGGACGTTATTATGTTCAAATGGCGTGTGGCGAAAAGCCTATTTGGTCGATCGTATCCTCGGTCTAGTCACGATTGACCCGTCGCACATCTTTTCATTGCCGCCACATTTTCGTGGGGCAGAACGGGAGTGGTTCAACGGGCTGTTTTTCTTCCATGATGCCCCTGTCTTGATCATCAATTTGGAGTGGGTCTTGAAGCCGACTGATATTGTGCAGAGCA
Organism: Nitrospira sp.; assembly: GCA_046714015.1. Taxonomy (GTDB): domain Bacteria; phylum Nitrospirota; class Nitrospiria; order Nitrospirales; family Nitrospiraceae; genus Nitrospira_D. The sequence continues at coordinate 2,721 of JBKKBQ010000086.1, read as the reverse complement.
GTTCCAATTTAGAAGCAAGTCAGGCCGTGGACGAATTCAACAGCGAGTCTGGAGCGGGCTGTCTTGGTTAGCTGTCTCAGGCATGGTGAATCTTTGATGTTGAAGCCGCAGGCTAGTCAAAAGAAGTCCGCCCACGACAGGAATTTGGTGATGATCTTTTCGTTAGGAGGGCAGTCGTTTGGTGTTCCAACAGAAGAAGTAGGAGGTGTGATCGACTGGCCTCATAGTCTGATGGTGCCGAGCAAGACTCCCTTTGTGAACGCTGTGGCGTGGCGAGAAAAGGACATCATGCCGGTGTTCGATTTAGCTGAGATGCTCGAGTTGACGGTCGAAAGTGATCCTCCTCTGTGCTTGCTGGTGAAACATGAAGATGGGCCCGCAGCGGTGCGCATCGATTCGAATGTGCCGATGCTGCATTCAGTGGACCGTTCATCAATTAAACCTAGACCACCAGAAGGCGCAAACGCGATTGTCACGGGGACGTTCGAGCTGGATGGGAAATCGATGGCAATGCTGTGTTTGACCAAGCTTGGGAAACTTCAGGTGTAACGCCTCATTTAGAAGCATGTATGCAGGAAGGAATTCACACTGTGCCTACAGTACTAGTGGCGGACGATAGTATTGCGGTTCGCAAGGTGGCGGAGCGACTGCTGACCGAGGCCGGCCTCGACGTCACGCTCGCGGCAAACGGAGAAGAAGCATTGGCCTATCTCACCAAGGAACGGCCGGATGTGGTCCTGTCCGACGTCATCATGCCGGATAAGAGCGGGTATGAAGTGTGTGCATTTGTCCGAGGACATGCGACCATCGCGGCGACGCCCGTACTGCTCATCTCTGGAATCGTGAACGATGAAGTGACCAAACAGGCAGAGTCATGCCGCGCGGACGGGGTATTGAAGAAGCCATTTCAAGGTACGTCCCTAAAGGATCGTGTCCTCGAGCTGATAGCAAAGCGCCAGGAACCGGCGCCAGCCCCCGTCGCTGCTCCGGCTTCCGTTCCTGCTGCGGCTCACGGTGAGAAGATGACGCAGATGTCGGACCAATTGCAACAGAATCTGCGCCAGGAGGTCATCAAACTCCAAGAGGTCGAAGAGCAGTTGCGGCAAGAACGGGTTCGCTCCGAAGAGCTGACCAAACGGCTGTCTGAGTCCACAGAGCAGCTCGCTCGTGCCAAGGAGAGTGAAGTGCAGTTGGGAGTAGAGCGCAAACGTGTCAGCGATCTGCAGGAGACACTCGCCAAAGTCGAGCAACGCGCATCAAGAATTCCTGAGCTGGAGTCGGCACTAAAAGCAGAACAGGATGCGGGGGGTTCATTCAGGCAGGCGGCCGTGAACTGGCAAAAGGCCTCCGGTCGAATTGCAGAACTCGAGTCCGCGCTGACTGCTGAACGGGCGGCCGCAGAACAACTTGTGCAACAACTGGCGGGTTTGGAGCAGGCGTCGATTAGGGCAAAAAACATGGAAGCGCAACTCGCGAGTGCGGAACAGCAGAGAGCTGAACTTCACCAGAAACTCCAGGACCTCGAAGCCGAACTGATGACCGAACGACGGAAGGGATCGGAAACGCTGGGGCAACTCCAAGAATTGGAGAGAGTGGCGACGAGTGTTCAGGAATTGGAAGAGCTTCTGACCGCAGAACGAGATCGCAATGGAATGCTCGCTCGACGAGCGGTCGAAGCCGAACAGGCCGCCGAGAGTGCCGCAAAACGATTTGAGGAAATGGCGCGCAAGTTAGGTGAGATTGCTGGATTGGCCTCCCAACTTGGAAATGGGAGGGGGCAATCCTGAGCCGGCCAGCCGGAGCATCTACATGGTTGCGTGCGTATTGAAGGGCCGAACCCGATGTCCGTTGAAACCGAAGATACGTTCCAGAAAGAGCTCGTTGAACTGTTCGTTCAAGAGGCACAGGAATGGCTTCAGCAAATTCACGTCGCACTCGATGAACTCCAGCAAGCCCCTCCGTCCGAACGCCATCGCGCGTTGGCGCGGACGATCAAGGTCGGTATTACAAACCTCGGCGGATCTGCGGCCACGATCAACCTGAGTGATGTCGAGCGGGCTAGTTTTGCGGCCCTTCCATTTGTCGAAGCGGTTCAGGAGCCTTCTGCGAGAGTCACCGCGGAGGACTTTCTCGCACTCTGCAAACAGTTGGGACACATTCATGGAGCGTTGACTCGCGCGACGGGTGTGACGTTTGATGCCGAGACTGCTGAAGCGTCCGGCGAAAGTCCTGCACCGACAATCTCGACAAAAGAGTTTTTGCTGTTGCTTTGTGGACTTCAAGACCAACCCATGACGTCCGACACCTTCGATCGCAATTTGGTTCAGACTCTGAGGACCCAGGCGGAAGAGCTTCTGCACCGTGGGATGGAACAGTGTAACGTGGGCTCCATACAAGAGTTTCTCGACCGATTGGCCGAAGGGGAGCACAGTTTTCTACAAGTCGTCCGTCAAGAACTTCCCCATCTGAAAATTGTCCTTGATAGGCTCACACATGGCAGCACCACCCTTGGCACACCTCCTTCCGGGTTACAGAACGCTGTAGAACGTGTCGCACAGCTATGGTCTGCGGCCCAGCAGGTCAACGCCTCCCATGCGATGGTATTCTTCATGGGGCTGCATAGCTTTCTCACGATCGTGATGCAACAACGCGTGCTGGTTCCCGCACAAAACTACGAGGCGGTCCAATTGCGTCTGAATCAGAACGTAAAGAGCATAGAAG
>JBKKBQ010000085.1:0-7979 GCA_046714015.1 Nitrospira sp. | reverse complement strand
CAGGATAGCTATCGACGATTTGTGGCGATGTTCGGCAGTATCGTGATGGGTGTGCCACGCGAACACTTCGAAGCGATTCTGAATCTCAAGAAAGAAGAAATGGGCGTGAAACACGAGACCCAGCTTGATGCGCGCGCGTTGCGCGATCTCGTGGAACGGTTCAAATCGTTGGTCAAGGAAGAAACGGGCAACGCGTTTCCCAATGATCCGAATGAGCAGTTGAAGCTGGCGATCGACGCGGTGTTTTTATCCTGGAATGGCGCGCGCGCGATCACCTACCGCCGGCTGAACAGTATCCCGGATCACTGGGGGACGGCGATCAACGTTGTGGCTATGGTGTTCGGGAACATGGGCGACACCAGCGGCACCGGGGTGGCTTTTACGCGTGATCCCAATACAGGTGAGCGGAAGTTTTTCGGCGAGTGTTTGATGAATGCGCAAGGTGAGGATGTGGTCGCCGGAATTCGGACGCCGCTGCCGGTCACGGAGTTGGGTCGGACCGTGCCTCCCGCCTATAAAGAGCTCGAACATACCTACAAGCGATTGGAAAAACATTACCGCGACATGCTCGACTTGGAATTCACGATCCAGGAGGGCACGCTCTATATGTTGCAGACGCGTGTCGGGAAACGCACCGGTATTTCTGCCGTGCGCATTGCCGTCGAGATGGTCAATGAAGGCTTGATCACCAAGCGCGAGGCGGTGCAGCGGGTTGGTCCGGATCAGCTCGCGCAGTATCTCTATCCGATTTTCGATACCAAATCTGAAGCGGGTTCAACCCCATTGGGCAAGGGATTGCCGGCCGGACCTGGAGCGGCGGCCGGAAAGATCGCCTTAACACCTGATCGCGCCGTCGAGATGAAGGCCGCCGGACAACGGGTTGTGCTGGTGCGTGACGAAACCAGCCCCGACGATATTCATGGCATGAACGCCGCGTCCGGGTTTGTGACGGCGCGAGGCGGAATGACGTCCCATGCGGCGGTGGTGGCGCGGCAGATGGGCAAAGTGTGCGTCGCCGGGTGCGAAGCGGTCGAAGTCATCGATACCCAATCGGTGCGGATCGGGTCGAAAATATTCCGGGAAGGCGATTATCTGTCCGTGAACGGATCGACCGGCAATGTGTATGACGGCGACATTCCCGTCATGGAATCCGAAATTATTCAGGTGGTGCAGGGGAAGCTGGATGCGAAGAAGTCGCAAAAATATCAGCTCTTCTCGACCATCCTCTCATGGGCGGACAGTGTGCGGACGATGAAAGTGCGCGCGAACGCCGATGTGCCGGATCAGGCCAAGATCGCCCGAGGGTTCGGCGCCGAAGGCATCGGGCTCTGCCGCACGGAACATATGTTCTTTGCCGAAGACCGTATTCCGATCATGCAGAAGATGATTCTGGCTAGGACGAAAGAGGATCGAGAAAAGTATCTGGAGCAGTTGTTGCCGTTGCAGAAGCAGGATTTCATCGGGCTGTATCGTGAAATGGAAGGGTTTCCGGTCACCATTCGCTTGCTCGATCCGCCGTTGCACGAGTTTTTGCCAAAGCGTGAAGAGCTGATGGTGGAGATCGCTCAGCTCGAATTGACCGGCGAGGACGGCGCCAAGCTGGACGAGCAGCGTCGTTTGCTCGCGCGTGTCGAAGAGTTGCATGAATTCAATCCGATGCTCGGGCTGCGCGGGTGCCGGTTGGGCATTACGATGCCCGAGATCACGCGTATGCAGGCGCGCGCCGTTATCGAGGCGGCTTGTGAGCTTGCCAAGGAAGGCAAGAAGATCGTTCCGGAGATCATGATTCCGCTGGTGGGCATGGTGGCGGAAATGAAGTCGCAGAAGGAGCTCATCCGTGAAGTCGCGCAAGAGACCATGAAGCGCTATAACGTGAAACTCACGTATCTTGTCGGCACGATGATCGAATTGCCGCGCGCCGCCGTGACCGCCGAACGGATTGCCGAAGAGGCCGAGTTCTTCTCGTTCGGGACGAACGATCTGACCCAGACGACCTTCGGATTTTCCCGCGATGACGCCGCGAAGTTCATCGACTACTATCGAACGGTGAAGATTATGGACGCGGATCCATTCACCACGCTCGACCGGGAAGGGGTGGGGTTGTTGATGAAAACGGCCATTGCAGGCGGGCGCACGGCACGGCCGGGGATCAAGCTCGGCATCTGCGGCGAACACGGCGGCGATCCAAGTTCCGTCGAGTTTTGCCATCAGCTCGGGTTGGACTATGTGAGTTGTTCGCCCTACCGTGTGGCCATTGCGCGGCTGGCGGCGGCACAGGCTGCGATCGTCGAAGCAGACACCACAATGCCATCAGCAGTATCCAAGAAAACCGCGACGGAGCGTGTCAAGCGGATGAAAATCAAGAAGGCATCGCAGTCTGTAAAGCGGGCCAAGCCGGCGCCCAAGACGCCTTCAGGCAGCCGCAAGAAACGGTGACGGACCGCACACGAGATCTCCCCTACATGACTCTGGCGCTTCGTCTCGCGGCGAAGGGCCAGGGAACGACAAGTCCGAATCCGATGGTTGGAGCCGTCGTGGTTCGCGAGGGTCGAATCGTCGGCCGAGGGTTTCACCTCCGACCAGGAACTCCTCACGCAGAAATTCTCGCGTTACAGCAGGCAGGGAAGCAGGCTCAAGGCGCGACATTGTACGTGACGCTTGAGCCCTGCTGCCATCTCAAGAAGCGGACTTCCCCTTGTGTCCCTGACATCCTTCGCTCTCGCATCCGCCGTGTGGTGATTGCGATGCAGGATCCGAATCCATCAGTAAAGGGAAAAGGTACCGCAGCGCTTCGGCGGGCCGGACTCTCGGTCACGGTTGGAGTTGGCCGCGTTGAGGCGGAAGCACTGAACAAGTCGTATTGCCGTTGGATGGAAACCGGCCGTCCCTATGTGACACTCAAAGCAGGCATGACGCTTGATGGAAAGCTGGCAACGGCAACAGGGGAGTCGCGATGGATTACAGGTGCGGCGTCTCGTCAGGAAGTCCATCAACTTCGCCGTGGTGTCGATGCCGTGTTGGTTGGTGCCGGGACGGTTCTGGCCGATGATCCTTCGCTGACGGCGAGAAGTGGAGCGCGATTAGACAAGTTAACGACACGTCAGCCTCTTCGCATTGTGGTCGATAGCCGACTGCGGACTCCGCTCAAGGCGCAAATCCTGGCACAGCAGTACAGAGCGAAAACGATCATGGCCACCACTGCTGCGGCTCTAATCGACCGGCGATCGGCGTTTCTGAAGAAGGGGATAGAGGTGCTGACGCTTCCAGCGGCGCAGAAAGGTGTGTCATTGCCCGCTCTACTCAAGGAACTTGGCCGGCGTGGAGTGATGTCCTTATTAGTGGAAGGCGGCGGCGAAATCAATGCGGCGATGCTGAAGGCAAAGTTGGTCGATCACATTCGCCTCTACATGGCGCCGCTGCTGCTCGGCGGCCAAAATGCCAAGGGTGTGATCGGGGGAGAAAGTCCGGCACGGCTCAAGAGCGCGCTCAAGCTCCACCGGATGCGGGTACGGTCGGTCGGCGATGACGTAGTGGTGGAAGGAGAGTTGTGATCGTACGAGTAGGGTGCTTGCTGGTCGCACTGCTTGCGGGTGGAGCGGAGACCAGCGCTGCAGAATCCTCGACGCCGACCATCGATGGGCTTCCGTCCCTCGTCCTGAAGTATCTTGATACGGAGAGCGGCGATGAAGCGGAGCGCCTGTTACAGACTATCCTTTCTCACAGGGATGTCTCCGTCAACACAGTCTCTCAGGTCATCAGGACTGAACGAACCTATCAGAACCAACCTGTCGGGAATCTTCCCAAAGAACAGATCGTGGTCCGCGGACAGACCTACCCGCTGTCCCTGCTCATCCCGCCGACGTACCAAGCTTCGAGAGCCTATGCCTTAGTCGTGTGTCTGCATGGATTCGGGTTTACGGGCGAAGAATATTTGGAACGATGGCGAACCAGGTTGGGTGAGGACTCTCTCTTGGCTTGCCCCACCTATCCCTCCGGTGCGTGGTTTACCAGGCGTGCGGAGGAGCTGGTGCTGGAGACGATCCGACAAGCTCGACGGCAGTATCATATAGACCCCAACCGGATTTTCCTCACGGGCATGTCCAATGGTGGGATCGGTGCGTGGCTGATCGGCATGCATCATGCGCCATTGTTTGCCGGCCTCGCACCCATGGCGAGCGGACTGGATGATGTGCTGATGCCGTTTTTGGCGAATCTTCGAAGGACACCCGTCTATATCATTCATGGCGCCAAAGACCAGGTGATGCCGGTGGACCTGAGCCGCTCGATCGCCCGAGAACTGGACGTGCTTGGCTATCCGCATGTGTATCGCGAGCATCAACGCGAGCATCCCATGGCAGGCGGTCACTATTTCCCCAGAGAGGAGTTGCCCGATCTGGTCGCCTGGTTCAATCGTCAGCGCCGTGAACCGTTGCCGACAAGCCTGACCGTTGTGCGTGACGGCAGCCACTTCCAAGCGTTCAACTGGGTCCGACTCGATGCGACCGATTCGATTGCCGCATTTTCAGAAGATCTGGTGGACAAAAGCGACGAACGAATCAAGCGTCGGGTGTATGCCAAGCTTGACGCGTCGATCGCCGGAAACAATCGCATCGAGGTGAAGGCCGAGCACGTTCAGCGGTATAGCCTATTCCTGAACGAGCAGGTGATCGATTTCTCCAAACCGCTCACGGTAGTGACGAACGGCCGTCTCTCGTTCGAAGGCACCGTCACACCGTCGGTCGAAACCTTGTTGAGACAAGCCAGACTACGACAAGACCCTGAGCGACTCTTCTCCGTTCATCTCACGATTGCCATTGCGAAGCCGGCTTCATGATCCCCGCACGGCGACACCAGCCTGGTCCTGTCCCACGCATGCTGGTAGTGTGGATCGCCATGGGAGTTCTTGCGTCTGCCGGGTATGGCCGGGCTGAAGCATGCACGCTGTCTCCCGATCATGCCGGACTCACATTTCCCGTCGAACGAGTGGATCCTGTCTGGGCCTGTCGACTGCAAGCCATCATCCAGAGTTATACAACTGAGAGCAAGGTCGGGCCGATCCGAACCGCTCTGTCCGAGTCGATCTATCGGCATCTGCTGGATCACCCTCCGTTTACTGCGGCTTTGATCCGACGCCTAAATCTTGGTCTGTACCGGTCGGAAGCGCGAGGCCCAGGCCGTTTCTGGGGCGATGATGGTGGGGGGACGAAGGGTATGGTTGAGCTGGTGTATGAAAATCCCACGTCCCGTATCTACTTTCTCGAGGGCACGCATGAAAGCCGGTTGCTGCCTCACGTGACGGGGAAAGCGGTCGTCTTTCTCAGGACAGAGGTTACACGAGATGTGAACGGCCATGAAGCGACGAACAGCACATTGGTTGCGTACACCAAGTTGGATAATCGCTTTCTTTCAGGATTGGTTTCCCTCCTGCATCCGCTTGTTTCCAGGATTGTCACAAGCAGGTTGCAAAAAGGAGTGGAGACGGTCGATCGATTGGGAGTGGTGATGAGGCAGGATCCTCAGCGGGTATTGTCTGTAGCGGAGACTCCGCCGTCTTTGCCGGAAGATCACGTGGTATTTCTGAAACAGGTGCTGGGCGGCCAACAGGGTACTGACACAGTCAGTCCGGACGGTAGATCGATCCCATGACCACCTGGCGCAGTTTCTCGCTGATCTGCACGGTCGGCATCTTTTGTTTCATCAGTTACAACATGGTGCGGATGCCCGCACTCGCATTGTTCGCCGAATCGCTCGGTGCGAGCCCGGAACGGATCGGTCTGATCGTGTCTGTTTCGACCTTAACGGGCGTCTTGCTGAAATTGCCTTCCGGCGCCCTCTCCGATATCTACGGAAGGCGGTTCTTGCTGCGGATCGGCGTGGTGGCCTTCGGGCTGCCGCCGTTTCTCTATCCTTTCATTACAAACGTGGACGCGCTGACGGCCCTACGGTTTCTGCACGGTTTCGCCACTGCCATCTTCGCTCCGAGCGCTCTGGCCACCGTGGCAGAGCTCTATCGGGAACGGCGCGGTGCGGCGCTCGGGACTTATACGGCCTGCACGCAATCCGGCTCCCTCTTGGGCCCCTTTCTTGGCGGGTACCTCATACATGCGGCAGGATTCGACACGGCGTTTGTCATGGCCGGCGTCTTTGGCTGCATCGGCATGGTGTTGTTCTACAGTCTTCATCTCGACGTCTCGGTGCCGCAGAGGAAGGAACAGGGGACGGCGGTTGTGCTGTCCGAAATGTGGAAGGGGTTCGCCGTCGTCGCCCAAAATACCAAGGTGTTGATCACCAGCATGACCGACGCCGCTAAGATGATCGCGAACGGGGCCTTGATGGCGTTTCTGCCGTTGTACGGAGTCTCGGCGGGATTGAACCCTGGCGAAGTCGGTTTGTTGTTTACGGTCCAGGCCTTCACGTCGTTCTTTTCCAAGCCAATCATGGGACGGATATCCGACCGAGTGGGGCGTCAACCGTTGATTGTTCTGGGTCTATTCATTTGCGCCGGAACCTTTGTCTGTATTCCGCATGTGTCGATGTTTCCGGCCCTGCTTCTGCTGTCTGCTGGGTTCGGCTTTGGTGAGGCGGTCGTGTCCTCATCCTCCTCCGCTCTTGTCGCCGACAGTTCCGAGTTTAAGACGCTAGGAGCCGGTATGGGGATGCAAGGGACGATCATGGATATCGGGCACGCCAGCGGGCCGTTGCTGGCCGGTCTCTTGATTGCGAACCTGAGCTATCCCATGGCCTTCGCCGTCATCGCAGGGGTGCAACTGATGGCAGCGGGGGTGTTCTGGGTGACGATGAAGCGAATGGAGACGCTGCCATCTCTATAATTGCTGCGATATAATGGGCGCATGATGAGAGAGATTGCGACCGAGAATCTTGTGATCGGCGGGTTGGCCGGTCTGGGCGTCGTGGTGCTGGTTGTGCTGTTCGTCTATGTGGTGAAACAGATCATCATGAGAAAAGACTGATGTTTACCGGCATCGTTGAAGAAATGGGCGCAATTACCGCCCTGGAAAAAACTCTTGCGGGGACCAGGCTCACGATTCTGGCCTCGACGGTGATGGGCGACCTGAAGATCGGTGACAGCGTGAGCGTGAATGGAATCTGTCTCACGGTAATATCGAAAAGCGAGCGCGACTTTTCCGTAGACGTCTCGCCCGAAACCGTCTCGGTGACGACACTCGGAGGCTTCGCCGTGGGAATGCCGGTCAATTTAGAAAGGGCCATGAAGCTCAACGAACGCATCGGCGGGCATCTGGTGGCCGGTCACGTGGACGGGGTTGGTGTGATCCGTAGCCGACATCAGGACAACAATGCCATCGTGTTCACCGTCGAGGCGCCTCCAGAAATTCTGCGCTATTGTGTCGCAAAGGGCTCCATTACTGTCGATGGCATCAGCCTCACGATCAATGCGGTGACCGAGCACGGGTTCAGCGTCGCCATCATTCCGCACACGGCGAAGGTGACGATACTTGGCCTCAAGCAGATCAACGATGCCGTCAACCTTGAATCAGACCTCATCGGCAAGTATGTAGAGCGCCTGCTCCAAGAGCGGGGGCACGTCCCGCCGAAGCCGATTCCCGTCATCGATAAAGACTATCTCCAGAAGCGGGGATTGATTTAATCGCTGCGAGTGGGCAGTGTTTCTGTCCGATATCGTGTTTAGCGATATTTCTCCTGGTGCGTCTCGCAGTCATTCCTGTCAAAGGCGACCGAGTTTTTGTTCGCCGATGAAGAGGTGCAGCGCTTTTGCGCATTTGCGAGGATAGCCAGACGAAAACTGTTGCTGCTCCATCGGGCGAAATCGCTGGATGATCTGCGCGTTCCACCCTGGAAACCGCTTGGAAGTCTTGCGTGGAAATCGAAAGGGGTAGTACAGCATTCGAATTAACGATCAGTGGAGAATTTGTTTTGTGTGGGCTCAGGGCGATGCCCGTGATGTCGAGATTGTGGACTACCATTGAGGTGCAATATGG
>JBKKBQ010000084.1:0-2747 GCA_046714015.1 Nitrospira sp. | reverse complement strand
CGAGCGTCGCAGGCGGTATCGAGTGCAGCGTTGTTTTTAGCCATCAACTGACCCTTTTGCAACAGCTGCTTTCACTTGTGCCGGGACATCGACACCGTTCTGATCCACGATCGTAAGGTCTGTCGCTAATCTCATGTTTTCAATAAGGTCCGATCGCGATTGCTCGAGCTTGTTGAAGTCGGCGGTTTGTTGATCAGTCGCCACGCCGGACCACACCGTGTTCGCAAGACCGCAAAAGTGATCCGACAGCAAGTCCAACCGGCATAAACGGTCGTCCGTAGGCAGGGAGATTTGGGGCTTCGGATCGCGCATGCTTAGAAGCCAGTTAATGAAAGCAACTCCTCTGGCTTTCCCAGGTCCCGGTCCCACCTCATCGTTGCAGAAGTTATCGCTCAGGAATTTTCCGTTTATTCCCTTGCCGTCACTGAGGTAGCGAACTACGTTGTGATACCCGATAAGGTAGCCAGCTCTAAGCACTGGAAACTCGATTGACTATCCATTCCCCAGCTCGAATTTCAGGCAATTGCGCCCTTTGTCATGAGGTCCCTGAGTTATCAGGTGTCGGTTTGGATAGTAGAACGCCCATGCGAACCAACTCATCTCATCTTCGCGGCTCGACACGCAGGTAACCGAGAAATCGAACTTGCTAGCATGTTCAACGCAGGCGGAGAGGAAGGCGCTTCTGGTCTCGTCCTTTCGCCGACCACCTGCCCATTTCACGAATTCGCCATTCCTGTTCTTTGGAACCAGTAAGTTGATCCAGTGCTCGGCGTGTTCCGGTGAAGAGAAATGACAAGCGACTACTGTGTGTAACACGCTTCGGTCGCCTTGCATCCACTCTTGTGGTTTTGCATCGAGTGTGGTGAACAATCTGTACCGCGTTTGATGGCAAACGATTAAGCGAACTTCTTGGTCGCCTAAACGGGGTTGCGAGATACTCCCAATATCCCTACGGTGCGGCTGGTGTCACGTCTCCTCGGTCCACAATCAGAGAATTGAGTCGGCGTCGGCTTGAAGTCCCTGGGGGTTCTCATCTTGACTCCAATCTGGTTGCTATGGTTACGTCCCGCCACCATGATGCTACTTCGTACTGCTGCTACATTGTGCTTGCTCGCGATTCTGAGTTTCTCTCTCGGTTGCCAGAAGGACAGCGAGTCTGTTGTCTCGATCGCGCTCCATCCGACCAACGCGAATATCCTCTATGTGGCCACGAATGACGCCGTCTATAAGTCCCGTGACGGCGGGGGAACCTGGGAACGATTCCCGAGTTTCAGCGCACGCCGGGTGACGACGCTGGCGATCGATCCGCTACTGCCGGCCACGATCTATGCCGGTACGATGGGAGATGCAGTCTACAAGAGCCCAGATGGCGGACAGCATTGGCTGCCGCATAACGTCGGGCTGAAAGAGCACGTCTCGTTCGTGAACCAGTTCGTCTTTCATCCGGCGCTGAGCGAGAAGATCTATATCGCAACGACGGTAGGCGCGTTCTACACGAAGGACGCAGGCCGCGAATGGGAAGAGCGGATGAACGGGATGAAGGAAGTCCACATTGTGACGTCCATTGCGATCAATCCCAAGGACCCTACTATTCTGTTTGGTGGCACGACGGGTGGGATGTATCGTTCGGACGATGCGGCGATGTCGTGGAAACGGATCAACAATGGATTGATACCCGAGAGCAACCTGATGGCTTCGATGGCGCTGGGGGTTAACGCCATTGAAATCGATCGGACAAATCCCAATGTCATCTATGCGGGAACCACGAAAGGGCTCTTTCGCACCACGGATAAAGGCGAGCAATGGGAACGAATCGGACAATCTTTCCCTGATCCTTTTATCAGCAGCATCCTCATTCATCCGACCGAACCGTCACAGCTCTATGTCGGTGGGTCGAAAGGTGTGTGGAAAAGTTCGGATAGCGGGAAGACCTGGCAGGCGATGAATCAGGGCCTTGCAACACAGAACATTCGCGCCCTTGCTATGAATCCCCACAATCCCCTAACGCTCTATGCCGGAACCAATGGCAGCGGGCTCTATCGCTCGACCGATGCCGGCGCGATGTGGACGGCCGTGCCGCTCCAAGCAGTCGCACAGCCTCAAAGATAGCGGCACTGATCATCAGTCATTTGTTATTCCGCCCCACCTAGGGCACTTCTGATTTCGCCCATTGACCGCTGACGCATGACCTTAATATCCCGTCTTCGCTCCGGCCTCCCCATGTTGGTAGCGGCCGCTATAGGAGACCATGCGGTCCGAGAGCGCTTTCCACTCATCCGCAGTCATCTGATCCTTCATCTTGAACCGGAGGCTCAGCACCTTGGAAGAACTCTGCGCCCGCTGAATGTTCGCCTCGTTCACGATTTTTGAAAATTCGTCGGGTGTCGCCGTATAGCTGGTGTTCAAGGTGTAGAGCTGCCGGTGATAGGCCCGTTCCTGCTCACGGCTCTCTTTGAGCTCCTTGATGATCTCACCGACGAATGTATTCACTCGCTTCGCCTTCTCGGGATCCTGCACGGTCCGATTGATCAGCCCTTCCATATCTTGTTGGCCTTTCTGCCAGTACGCGTCGCTCTTACCCCCGCCCATCATACCGTGGTGGTGGCGATATGAGGAGCACCCTGCCAGGACAACCAGTATCATCAGCGCAAGTAGCCCATTGAACAGACGATTCATACATTCCTCCGTGGAAAAGTTGTCACGCGGTTTCGTCATGCCGTATCATCGTCGGGAACACCATGTCTGAA
>JBKKBQ010000083.1:0-13802 GCA_046714015.1 Nitrospira sp. | reverse complement strand
GTCTGGGGAGCATCGACGGACGGGTCTATCTGGCGGAGAGTACGAGGGCCACGTGTCAGCAGTCTGTCGATAGCCCGGTTGCGGGTCAGAGTAATAAGCCAGGCGATGGGGGTGCCTCGACCGATATCGTAGCGAACGACCTTTCTCCAGACGTCGAGGTACATCTCTTGGAGGACGTCCGCTGCTTCTTCGCGGTTGCCGAGGATGCGCAATGCCAGACTGAATAACAGGGTGCTGGATTGATCGTAGAGCTGGCTTAGGGCATGGTGCTCGCCTTTGGCCGCTCGGGCCACGAGTTTTGGGTCAATGGCCGAGGCGGCGAGCTGAGACGATGTATCCATTGAACGTGGCTTGTGGTGATCGAGGTGATGTTCCGTTAACCGGTCATCACTATAGCACCCTCGATTCACTCGACGAAGAAATCGTGCAAAAGGATGCGCGGGGTTGTGGCTCGCTCAGAACGTGAAATCTATCGGCGGAGGGATGAGTGTGATCGTGTCGTGACGATGAAGCCGATCCATGCGGCGGCACATCGAAGACCTGCGGTCCCTAGGTGGAAGAATCTGGCGAGATAGAAGCCGATGAGACGCATGCGAGTAGACGCTCCATACCGCTGCGTCATGTACCGGGGAGAGGGGAAGAGAAGGGCAGAGAGGTACCGGAGCTGTTGTCGAACGGTTGGCAGCGAACAGAGCAGCGCCAATTCTTCTCGCCCGCTAAGCGACGACCGAGCCAGAATCTGATGGCGTATGATCGAGGAGGGAAGCCCAGAATGATTCTGTCGCTGCTCTGTGAGTTGTCTGACCACGGGGTCTGGTATGGTCGAACAAAACGCTCCTTTCAAGAGCTTTAGGACGTCAGCCACCGCACCGGTTTGCTCCATGAGCTGAACCTGATTCATGAAGATGTTCCAGTCGAGCGTTGCACCATGCCGCCGGATCACGGCAGCCAACTCATAGAACCACAAGAGCGGAGCCTGCTGTCCTTTGTGATGGAGGTGAAGGCAGAGATGGAGGAGAAGATCTTCATGGCTCAAGATCCAGGTATCGATTCCTGCCCAGTGCTGTCTCCTGGCTCGTGCCCACACCGGTTCCATGGCGGCCGTGTCGATGAACGGTGGATAGGCCAGAGTCCAATGAGGTTCCACAACGAGGCCGTGTTGCGGATGAATGAATTCAAGCGAGTAGGAATAGGTCTCTAGAAAACCAGGCCGGTACTCGTGCTGCGCATAGTGAAGATGCTGGAAGATATCCTTGATAGCCGAGAGACCCTCCCGATGAACGAGTAAGTCCAGATCGTCCATGGGGCGGGTCGAGCAATCACCGTACAATTGCTCAGCCAACACCGGACCGCGAATTGGAACACAGGCAATGCCCCGCTGCTCACACGTAGTTAAAATAGCTCGGAGTTCTTGTGTCAACAGTAAATGCCAGGCTACGTGCTGGGCCACCTGTTGTTTGAGAATGTTCAGTAAATGGAGAGGGATCTCATATCGGTGGGCAGGATGGCTGAGCCGGTGAAGAAGGAGAGGCGCCATGCGCTGCGTGACGGCTTCTTCAACGATGCCCAGCCAAGAATCCTCTGGGACTATCGCAGGCTGGCTCTTTGCGGAAGGGCTCTCCGTGAGAAGGGCCATCAAGAACGGATGGACTGAGGGGAACGTCAGCATAAAGTCGCCAGGTCATGAAGGATGTCCGCACGCACGTTGGGCAAGGCTTGGAATGAGTCCGGTATGATCAAGCGGCGAACGGGGACCTGAGTCACGAGACGATGAAGAAAGTCCAATTCCCGTGTCAATCTATCTTGGTCTCCGATGTCCAGTTTGAACGCCAGTGAAAGGAGCGTCATGAGGGCATCACGCTGTGTGAGAAGGGGCCGCTCCACAGCGGAAACCGAAGCCACCTGTTCGGATTCATCTGTATCCAGTACATAGATACCGGCTAATGGAGTGGTGAAAGGGCAAAACGACGTGGTGGAAGCAGCGGCCGTGAATCGCTGTTTTGGATTGTAGTGCGCAACCGGTGCGTAAGATCCATTTGCGTCGAAGAGAGCCGCGATCGCATCATCCCAGAGCCTGAGACCTGGATAGGCGGGGACGATCACGATGTCTTCGCCGCACGCCTCAAGGACGACACAGTCATCGGTGAGTGCCGCGTACCCCGCAGAAAGAAAGCTTGCCGCTAAGGTTGATTTCCCGCTTCCGGTCCGACCGACGAACGCACAGGCTCCATAGGGTGTAGCGACTGCCGCCCCATGCAACACTTCCTTCCCTTGGTAGTTCAGCACGAGGGGAAGCACTTGGTCCAAGAGCAGATGGTGCAACGTGTGGGAAGGGGTCTGCTGATGTGGAATGCACCGAATCGAATTGTCCGATAGGGCAAAGACGAAGGTGGCGAGAGTGGGAAATTCCACGATGTAGCCGGAATCGATTCTTGCGCAATGCAGCCAGGGTGTATCGTCGGAGAGCGACACGGTCAGGTACCTGGATTCGGGTGTAGGAATGTGTTCGTGAGATGGGGCAAACACGATGCGCAGGTCAGCCGGTTCTGAAGCATCTGGAGCTGGAGACCGCTCCAATTCATGCAGCGGCGAGCTACAACTCAGAATATGGCCGTACGCGCGATACCGCACCGTCGTGTTTCCCGATCTGCCTTAACAGTCATGCCGAATACCTGGTGACGACTTCAGCGACAAACGTGGCTGCGTTAGAGAGCGAAGGAAAAAGGTCAGGGTGACGATGGAGAAGTTCTTGTTCGATGTGCGCTAATGGCCGTTTCCCATCGCAAAGTTTCAACACGGTGAGACGTGCGGTGCCCCATGGAGAAAGAGTCGGAACGAAGGTCGGATGAGTGCGCTGCAAATCTTCCCGAGAGATCAGCATGCCTTTAAGCGTGCTGTGAGTAAAACGCACAGGGTGGGTTGCCGATGCGCCGTTCTTGTAGATCTCAACGGTCCAGGTAACGGCAATTTGAGTTGGAAGGATATGCATGGTCACGGTCACGGAATCTCCCGTTTGAACAGGAACCGGTCGGTCGAGCGGAAAAAAGACATTGCGTCGATCGACACGCTGTTCACTCAGCGGTGAATTCGACAGGGTGATGGAAGGGGATAGGTGGGCGATGAACCAACAGCCCACACCATGGAGGGTTCCGGTTCGGTTAATCGCTAGCGTGCATGCAAAGTGAAGCGGCTGAGAGCCGGACCGGCTGGGGTCTACCGATAACGCCTCTACTGATGGACCCAACAGCTGTTCAGTTGTCAATTTGACCGGATAGCCCGTGTTGGATGCGATAGAACGAGCCGGGCCGACATCCAACCCCATCGGTGACCGGTTCCAAAATTCAACCTGTTCCCACAGGAGTGCATGTTCCGCGGGGGCGAGGCAGAAGGTGATGCGCCCCGGGATCGTCACCCCGTTTGGTTTGAGAAATCGACGGCGCGCATCGCTGAAATAGTCAAAAAGGCCCGCCTCGAATCCGAAATGCCCGATTTGGTCGGCGAGGATCACATCGGCAGGCTCGGGTAGGTTGATGCGAGTCGAAAGCCCTTTGACAAAGTGAACTCTGTCTTCGAATCCGTTGGCCTGACAGATCTCACGAGCCAGTTCGATCAAACTGCTTTCTTCAATCGAATAGACACGTTTGGCGCCTGCCTGGCAGGCTAAGAGGCCCAGTATACCGGTGCCGCTGCCCAGATCGACGACCACATCGCCTGGGTTAACCGATTCTTGAATTGCACGGCGGAAGGTATTGAGGCGAACGTGATCGAGGAGATAGTGGCGATGTTCATCAACAACAAGTGACACAGTATTGATCCGAGGACGCGAATGAATGCTGAACAGTATTCAGCTCAGTGCATGGGAGTTGCAACGGCTATAGACAGGCCGTCGACATGAACATCGCCGACATGCCATCCGGAAACATTCCGCTCGGGTTGCCTTGCGTCAACTTGGCAATATCCCCGTATTCCACGAGAGTCGGAGTGTTGTAGGGTTTCTTGGGGGGAGTCTTCTCCGCATCGACTTGAGTCTCGTGTGTCATTCAGCCACCTCCGTGTACAGCGGTCATTGTACCGGACTCACTAGGTGCTGGCTAGGCAGAATATGGGGGCAACGGCCCTGCCTGCTCGGCAGATTGGGAAGCTCTCGAGGTTCCAGGAAAAGGGTGCGAAACCACAACTCCATCCCGAAAACCATCCAGAGGGCTGCGACATCGAAGCGATAGGCCTCGTCCCCTCGGCTGTAGCATGCTGCCATCCGTTCATAAGCGGTCCAGATTCTGTCACCGTCCACCCACCCCATGGAAGCGACGGACAACGATCGAAAGATCGCCATCATTGATTCACTAAGGAGTGTTTGGGCGAAGATGCAGGAGAAGTCCGCTTTGATGACTCGCTCACGGATCGATGGAGGGAGCATGTCTCCAAGGGCTTGGCGCAGGATGAATTTTGGCTTGTCTCGCCAGCGTTGTTCTTCCGGCAGGGCCAGAGCGAACTCGATGAGCCGCCGATCGTTGAAGGGGTGCCGGCTTTCGAGGCCGAAGAAGGACGAGGCGCGCTCATCCATTTCGATCCCATGAATGCCGAGTCCATGTATCATCGACCGGAACATGTCTTTCTGCGCATAGCTGCACCCGCGAGGGGTCCAGGAAGCCAGGCGAATGCGTTCCCGCATGTGCGTGCGGCGCCAGAATGTCGGAGATATCCAGTCCGGGGCGTTCGTTCGCCCCAGAAGCAATTTCCCCAAATTGCGACAGGCTTGCGGGATCAGTGGGAGAAGTCCGAATTGGATGAGTGGGAGAGAAAACACATCATGTGAGGGCTGCTCACAATACAACGGGCGATCGGCGCGGAGCCGTCGGAGCAACGACCCAAACTTCCATTTGCGGATGAGATCGGCATAGTGGAAAAAACTGCCCGTGAACCATTCATCTCCTCCCGATCCGGTGAGCAGCACGCGGCACCCCTGCCGTTGTGCCAAGGCTCGAAGCGGGACGCTCATGACGCCATTGGGATGGTCGGGAAAGTCCTGATAGCGATGAACGTCTTCAACGAAGCTGTCCAGACTTGGTGTCTCTGGACTGATGCGGTGTGAGCGGAACGGACCCTGTGCGACCACGTCTTCCATGAACGCTTGTTCATCGCAGGGCATGCCTGGGAACACGAGCGAGAAGGTTTGAAAGCGGTCGTAATCTTGTGGATGTGTTTGGGAATCGGCCTGAAGGAAACTCACCACGGATGAGGAATCAAGACCACCGCTCAATTCGAGGCCGACGGGCCGGTGACTGCGGAGTCGACATCGCACGGCCTTTGTGAAGAGTTTCAGAAGGTGCTCGGCATAGTCGTCGTCATTTGCGTATTCGATTCGACGATGTGGGTCAAACGTCCAATATCGCCTGGTCTCGATCCGATTCGGACGAACGATAAGCACATGCGCCGGTTCAAGTCGTGAGATTCCTTCGTAGAGAGTTTCGGCATTGGTGACGACTATCCCGCTCAAGAATTCGGCGATCATCGCTTCATTGGGGCGACGAGGGACGGCTTCATGCTCGAAGAGCGGTGGAATTTCGGAGGCCCAGCAAAAGCTGGTTCCGCGATGGGAGTAATAAAGAGGTTTCAGACCCAGAAGATCCCGTGCGCAGAACAGCAGTCCACGTTGCCCATCCCAGATCACCAGGGCAAAGTCGCCGATGACATGTTCCGGACAATGTTCACCCCAGTGCTGATACGCACGGAGCATCAATTCTGCGTCCGTATCGGCGCGAAGGTGAATTCCAGCGGTACGGAAGGTCTGTATGATGTCTTCGCGATTGTCGATCCGTCCATCCAATGCCAGGCAAATAGTCCCGGACTCATCCAGCCACGGTTGTCGTTCAGAGAGCGACTCCGGCGTGGTCTGGAGCATCGCATGGCCGATCCCGATCGGACCTTTGATCCAGCAATCTGACCCATCGGGTCCTCGGTGGGCCACCCGCTGGATCATACGTTGCAGAAGGGTAGGATCTGCCGGTCTGCCGTCGAGATGATAGATTCCGGCAAGACCACTCATGCCGGCAACCGGAGAAAGAGTGCGTAGCGGTTTATGAACGAAAGCCTGTCACCTAGCACGGCGCCATCTTGCTCAACCCAGGCATGCCCTTCCAACGACGTCATGTTCTTGTTGACTCCGAGGCAAAGCGAGACTGGCTGTCGTCTCGTGCGTAATAACCAAAAGAGAAGCACAGAGCGTGGGAGGCAGCGACCGTTTCTGTGACTCACTGCCGCTGCGAGATCGATCAATGCTACTAACCGATCTGTCGCACAGTGAGTATGGAACAGGGGAATCTGGCTCAGCAGGGGAGAGGAGGCAGCGCGTGATAAGTGGGATATGAGGCGGGAAAGGGTTGCGGCTGAAAGTAGGACTCTCAGGCCTAGAGACAATGTGGTCAATTGTAAAAAGAGCGCCTGTTCGATGAGGGGGAGATTAGCGAGCCGACGGAGTTTGCTCAGCATCGGTCGTCATCAACCTTTTGGCTAGGAGTTGATCAATCAACGCCGCGACGTCTTTCCTGAGTCGTGGTGCGTCTACGTCATATTCAGCGAGAAGGGTATCGATGGCCAAGGCGGTCGAGCCGTGTTCGGCAACAAGATTCCAGAGGCGAGTGCCTACAGCATCGAGCCCGAAATATGTGCCGGTATCAAGATTCAATAAGACAGACTCGCCTGCCAAGTTGCGACATACCACATTATCAGCGACACGGAGGCGCAAGGGGTTTCCTCTGTCTCAGAAAGTCTAGCCCCACGATAGTCGTCAGCAGTGGACCTGTCAAGATGCGAGGCGAGGTTCTAGAGGAGAAGCGTCGCGAGTGGGGCATCGACGGAAGGCAAGCTGATCTATAGGAACTTTGCCAGCTCTGCGGCTGCTTCCGTTGCCCCGGTCGGGGGAGGAGGTGCGATTGTGGGTGGGAGATCCAAGGCCGTTTGAAGTGCTGTCTGCCACCGGCCCTGCGTGAAATCGCTCATCGAAAGTTCTACACCCCTTCCATGCCGATGGAGGTAATCGACCAAGGACTGCTCGTCGGCGAAATTGTATCGGCGTACGTACACCATGGGGGTTCGTAACGCGACCGCTTCGACCAAGGTTCCGTAGCCTGGTTTCGTCATGATGACATCGACCGACGCCAGTAAGGCCTTGAATGAAAACGGCAGGGATGTGGTGGCGACGAATTGCTTGCTTTCTGGTGGAACAGAACCGTCGAAGAGGAAGCGGTAACCGGTAAGTAATTGAACCTGTGAAAAAGGCACGGAAGGTAGGGGAATTCCGCCGAACCCGACGAGCACGGTCTGTTCTCCTGGGGCCAACCCTAGGCACTCGGTCAATTGTTCACGCGCGGAAGGTGCCAGCTCGCCGATCGGTCCAATATCGATGAGACATTGAAAGATCTCCATTTTTGGAGCCGGGGTCATCCGCAAAGCGAGATCGGCTTGAGCATAGGCCTGTCGAATCGACTGGATGATCGACCGGCGGTCGATCGATGGGGGGGCTCCATACTCGGAGAGCACAAGGTCCCAGGTAAAACTGACGAGCGCCACGGTCGGAATAGCAGCCGCTTTTCCCGCTGCCAGAGCCAAGTAAGGAGTATCGGCTATGACAAGATTCGGAGCGGCGGCTCGCATCGCGTCAATTTCAGCCTGAAGCCGATCGTCCCACGTACTGTGGAACCGCTGGTGTTCGCGCCAGGTCGCTTCCATGTCGATCGTCATGGGCCCGTTTTGGATGCAACCGACGTCTTGTTGGACGGCACTGATTTCCCATGGAATCGCTAGACGATCTCTGAAAAATGCAGCAGGGACGGTGGTGCGCAGAAGGGCATGAAGGTTGGGGACCAGGCGGCCCAAAGCATTGAGCACCGGTACGACTTGCGCGGCGTGACCAAATCCATGTCCTGAGATGCCAGCCCAGATCAACGGCATGGAGGAGCAGGAACAGCGTACAGTTCAAAGTCACAAATCGACAGTCGAATCTTAAAAGGACAAGACAGACGGAGAGGGGGTCGGGGGAGCAATTGGACCATTGACCTGAGACTTTCGACCGGCTTAGCTATTCGAGTGGTCCGATTCCATCGGAGCGATGTTGTACAGCAACTCAAGGTCGAACTCTTCAACTAATTCGTTGAACGCGCCGGCACCAATATCGGAGCGCACTTCTGCCATGACAAGGTCAATGGCGGGAGCGGCATGTTGGCCATATTGCGTGACGGCTGATTCAATTCGTTTCCTGGCATCGTCGAGGTTCACGGAGAGACTCCTTTGTGGTAGAGACGCATTCATCTATAGCGAGCGTAGCAGGTCTTGCATTTCAGGCACCAGATCCTTGCCTCCGTTGGATCGTCCTGAATGTACCGCCTCGATACCGGCAATCAGAATAGGCCTGGCGTCGGCGTTCCTGCCCAGCCGGATCAACGCACGTCCTAGCGTCAAATGAGAGGCTACATGGGTCGGGTCCAATTGTGTGGCGACAGTCAGATGTTCGACAGCTTCTTCGACGCTGCCGTTCTCCTGAAGGATCTTATTGCCGAGCCCATAGCGGCCGAGGAACCCCTTGGGATTCTTGGCGACCATCTGACGAAACGCGTCAATGTCCATCGATCGTGGTTCCAGTGCTCAAGCGGTACTATACCACTGGAATAACAGGATGGGCCAGAGGAGAACGTTGGTTGGAGGGAACGATCAGGTCTTCCTATGGAATCGTGGCCGTCGCGACCGGAACGAGAGAACGAGTGGGCTGCGTGGCCGAGGGTCTCTTGGCTCTGACAGTTACCGTATGAATACCGGTCTCTGGAAGCGAGGCGCTGCTGGCCATATAGAGCATGGTGTCACGGACAAGTTGCCCCGTCAAGTCGGTGAGACAGGCTTCCGTCACGTGTCCCTTGAGCTCATCGATCATGACCGGCGTGGCGCCGAACAATTTGTAATGGACCGCACCGGAGGAACGGGCTTCGTAGCGCATGACGTGGCCGTCCCAGCGTTCGAGCTCGAGGGCGACCGTTGCGGCATATCCATATTCCAGGTCGATGAAGGGCGAGAGGAGAAACATGGATCCTCCGATGACGATGCCTTTGAACGCCGAGAGCCAGGAATGAGGCTCGATGGTTTCGTCGACGGTAATGCGTGCGGAGACGACCTTGTCTCCAAGTGAATCGGACTTTCCTCCCAGGGGCACCAATGTCGAAAACAGATTGGTTTCTTGGACGCTGCTTAAGATTCGCCGCTCGAGATCGGCAGAGGGATATTGCAACGACCCGTTTCTTGAGAGGTGAAACGAGTTTGTCACGAGCGGGACCCGCTCATCATCGGGGAGTGAGTGCGTCATGGTGTCTTTGGGATCGGCTGAAGACGGTTTGACGTCGATCCATCTGGCGCATCCCGTGATGCTGCACAGCACGAACCCGGCAAGACCCAGGACCGACCATCTGAACATGTTCATTGTCATGATCGCCGTCTCCTCAGAAAAAGAATGAAAACCCCGCGAAGGGCAAGCTCGCATTCAACCCAAGATTCGGGAAGGCTGTGCCGGCATTGGAAATATGGTGGAAGCGGTATCCGACATTGATGGCGGCTTGCGACGTAATGAACCAGGACACACCCACGCCCCCCGATAAGATAAAGTTGAATTCGTTGGCTTGTTCCCGAATACGCCCACCGAGATCGGTCCAGAATGGTCCGCCGGTGAATTCCGCATAGGGGCGCAGCCGACCCAAGGCGACGAAGGTGTACTTGATCCTTGGCGTGAACCCGATGCCATGGGTCACAATTGGTTCACGGAATTCAAGGTAGACCATCTCCGCGCCCAGCGAGAACTGGCCTCGGTACCAGCTGTCGCCGATCGGATCAGTGATCGTCATCATCCAGGAGGGCATCAGTGTCGGCCCATGTTGTTTGGTCCTGTGTAGCTCGGTGAGTCGATGCGAGAACATATATCCGGCGGTCAGCCCGACTTCCTGTGTGCCGACCGTGATTGCGGGGGAGACGTCACCGGCCTGGGCGGTAGGTACCGTCATGATCATGAACAGTGCAGCGGCGGTCGAAATTCGAGTAAGCAAAGACATGCAGTCTCCACGTCAATATCCTGTCGGCTTGTGTGCGGTGAAACTTAATCAACAGGCGTCCAGGGGTGCTGTTTTAAAGGTAGCAGAGGATTGAATTCTGTCCAGAAGGTTACGCAGTTCGGATTGATCGAAAGTGAAGAAAGGTTGGACGACGGCCAAAAGCGGAGAGGGTTATCCGGATGGACCGAGCCTGGCGAGGTGGGCGGAGTCGGCTTGAAGCTCCGGCAACGCATACCGTTCGTCGAGCGCCACCACACGTGTGAGGCATTGCAGCGCGGAGACCGTATCCTGGCGGATCTCGTACACCTTTGCGAGAAGACGGAGCACTGAGGCCTCAGCCGGTTCGTTCCCAAGTTTGATGTAGTGCTCCGAGGCGTTGTTCAGACAGCGTTCGGCTCCGGTGAGGTCCCCCTGATCGAGAGAGCATTTGCCGAGTTGGCTGTAAGTGACGGCGAGCCCTTCTTCGTTGCCGACCGTTCGGTGATGATCGAGCGCTTGTTTGAATGAGGCTACGGCTTGATCCCACTGGCCGTCACGGGCCTCTTGCAGTGCTAGGTTGTTGTAGAGAATCCCGAGTCCGCGGCTGTCTTGTAGCTGGCGCAGAAGATCCATGGCCTCAAGGTAGTAGGGACGTGCTTTCTCCGGATGGTCGGATGCGATGTGCAGGTTACCGAGGTTGACCAAGGTATGGGCCACGGCGGTGAGATTGCACTCGGTCCGTTGGATCTGGAGCACCTCCCGATAGCACTGTTCCGCACGTCGGAAATCGTTCATGAGAGCGCAGGTGTTGCCGAGGTTCCCAAGAGAATCCGACAGCGCTTGTTGACTGTCGGCCATTCGGTCATCGGCCACAGCTGCTTCCCAGGCCGCGCGAGCCTGGACCAGATCGCCGCGATGGAGGAAAATACGTGCGCGATGTTTGTGATCGTCGGACATTAGCTATCAGCTTTCAGCAATCAGCCGTCAGCTGTGTGAAATTTCCAACTCAAACTCAGCCCTCAGCCCTATTCCAATTAGTCGCCGCCTTTCGGGGTGTCTTTTCTAAACTCAACTTGAATCTCGTCCTCCTCTTCCAATCCTAACCCAGCTCTGAAGGACTCATAGAGTTCCGTGACGTAGGCGATGTGCTGCAGATCTTTGCCATCCAGTGATGCAAGATAAGTTTCAGACAGTGTGATCCCAGTCTGGAAGTGATGCGCGATTGTCTCCTCTGTGACCTGCTGCCAGGTAATGTAGATGCAGAAGGCCTGAAACGAATGGGCGTTCGGATAGTGCTGTGCAAGGGTCAGCAAGCCCTCATAGGCTTCGCGCGCGGTCGCTCCCGCGTTGGAAGAAAAGGTGCCTTCTAGGTCAACGGCTGTGTCCCAGTCAGAGCCGAGCTCAAGTTCGGATTGGCTGAATGCCTCTTGTGCGGCAAGGGCAGGGTCAAAGCGCATAAGGAGACTTAATCTCGGTCAAAGCATCTTGTCGTAGTCGGCATGGGTTCCGATCCAGATCCACTGTATTCCATCTGGAACTTCCAAGCCAAGCGCCCGATAGTGGTCGCCGACTCGCACCGACCACAATTCGCCGATGCGTTTTAGGTGTAGAGAAGGATGCCGTGAATTTTCTTTCAGGAGCGCGAAGTTCTTATCTGCCAAGGCGCGAGCGTCTGGGGAAAGAGCGTGGTATGCGATCCAGAACCGTGACGAGGCGTAATGCTTCACAGAGGCCGGGAGTTGCCTTGCTTAAATTCGGCACGGGCTTCTGCAATCAGCGAGTCAAGCTTGCCGACTTTAAAGTCGGCGTCGATTTGTTGGTCCCACAGACGTGCGTCGAACTCCAGGAACCATGCCCGGAATTGCGCCAAATCTTTGGGAGGAAGATTGGAGACCCGCTGCTCAAGCTGCTCGACTTCGCTCATGAATGGATCCTCATTGATATGCCGTATTGTACATTAGTTGGTCGGAGATCGACTAGTGATTCTTCTGCGGTCTGTCGGTGTCGTAGGTCCGGTGAAATGCGGCTTGTGCAGACAGGGTGGTGGTGACTGGTATGAGACTCGATTCGGAAGGGGATTCGGGCAGCGTTTACGAGATGAAGATGCAGGCTGATGGGGCTGATCGTGTGTATGGGAAATATAGCGAGTCTGGTCTAATATTCACGGTGAGGAACTCTACGATGCTTGAGTACGCCTGTTTCACCTATCCGGCTGGGCGTCGCAAGCTACATGAACGCCAAATAGGCGACTACGGAACGTGTCATAACGCATCACCTCCGTGTGGCGCTTGCTGTTCAGGACGTTCAGGAGACGTAATCCTCTATACTGCGCGTGGTCGTTCGTCACAAAGCGATCGCAAAGTGTTAGATATACAGCCTGCCAGAGGTCGATTGCGCCAGCGTTACGCATTTCAGAGAAATTCTGTTCCTGTACCGCACGTTGATGAATAGCATATGCATGGGCTAGCGAGTAGAGTTGCCAGGCTGGTTCTCGCACCAACACTTCGAACTCGGAATCGGTAAGCAGTTGCTTTGTTTGATCCTTATAGATGTCCCTGATGAGTGAACGGTACTCATCTTTAGCGTTCAAGTAGGCGCGCAAGGTTGCGGCAGTCGTCTTGGGTCGCTCATTGGGCGATTTTTGGAAGAGGGGTTGAAACAGGTTCCGGTCTTCAGCGACAATTTTAGAGAAGGCAGCTTCCATTTCTTCTGTCCATGCCGACCCTTCCTCTTTTGCCTCCCGGTCAAGGAGATTTGGTTCATTTAAAGCAATCCAGAGACCCTCGAGATTCGTATCCTCATTGACCGGTGCGGAACTGGCACGGGCAGCGTGTGCGCCTGCATAAGTAAGCAAGATAGTGTTGGGTCTATCCAAGGGGCGCTTGCCATTGGCTAGTCGCCTCATAATTTCGATGAGTCGAGAGCGCCGATTCATATCGGTGGTCTTTGCTGCCTCGATTACGTTATAGGCTGTTACCCGAAAGGAGCCGATTCCGAGGATGGTCTGGATGATTGGCTCCCGCTCTGGGTCATCGAGTAGCCGATTGATAGCACTTGTGTCAAAGCAGTAAATCACGTGACCCCTGTTTGTCCATGAGGCGCTCTACGGTGGAGCGTAAGCTCGGGCTTCACCTGTTGGAACGATGCAAAAGCGCCTCGATAATCGCATTCCTATGCTGTGATGAGATACGAAACTGCATTTTGAGTAAGCAGTTGTGGGCTGCAAGGTAAACAATAGCCGAGGGATGACTCTTGAGCAAGTGCTCATACTCGGCAGCACCTTTTTCTAGCTGAAGGATTGCGAATCCAAACTCGTTTTTGAACTTCTTTCGTTCATTGGGCAACTGCGCAGCAACATGGCTCTCAAACGAGAACGATACGTTCTGAATGCCATGGACAAGGCGATTGCGAAGTTCCGATAGGCCTCGAAGAAACGCTGTGTCATGCGGATCTACCAAGCCAAGTGCTTTTGCGAAGGCAACTTTCCCGGACTTTGTGTTGTTGAAATCTAGGTGCGACACTACTTCACTGGCTTGAGGTATCGCGAGGTGACGGACGATTAGGCTAGCAAGAACGGACTCAAAGACGGCATGAAGCTTTATCACTAGAGACCAGTCGGACTCATTGAGCAGTTGATCGAGGAAGTTGCCCGGTAAGCCCACCGATTGAAGGAGCTTTGGAACTGTTGGTTCGCTACTCATAACGCCCAACTCTTGAGTCTGCTGCAGCTTGCGACGA
>JBKKBQ010000082.1:0-4839 GCA_046714015.1 Nitrospira sp. | reverse complement strand
GGGCTGCTAGTCATTTACGGGGCGAACCCGATTGCGATCTATGTGGCGTCCGTCGTGTTTGCGAAGTTGCTCGCGTTGCTCGGCGTGAGCGCACGGCTGTATGCAGGGGTTTTGGAGGTGATTGCATCGCCGATGGTGGCGTCGGTGCTGTACGCAATGATGCACGTTATGGCGATGTATATGGTGGCATGGTTTTTGTTTAGATACAGATTGTTTCTGCGATTCTAGATGCCCTCAGAGCGTGTGCGATTGAATGGGTTGAACGCGTGGGCTTGATCGGTGGGGACTTTTTGGTTCTGGAACAAAGTCAGCTTCTCTTGGAGGGATGCGGAGGCCTATGGAAATGAACCCACCCGCGGATCCATATGGAGGTTGTTCACGACTGAGCGGCAGCGAGGGGATCCAACATTTCATCGAGAGGGACAGACGTGTGAAGTTCACCGTTCACCGACTGTTCTTCGCCCGTCTCAAGCATCTCGGCCGACCCGTTCTCGGTCGGAACGTCTCCACCGTCCATCGGAAACAGTGATTGTTCCGCCTCGCCGAGCTCCTTGAACTCACGAAGCGGCGGCAGCTGAGAAAGGTCGCTCAACCCGAAATGTTCGAGAAAGAATTTGGTCGTCCCATACATGATCGGACGGCCTGGGACTTCTTTGCGCCCGACGATTCGCACCAGTTTTCGCTCCAACAGCGTACGCAGCACACCGGAGGTTTCCACCCCACGGATTTCTTCGACCTCCGACCGCACCAGCGGCTGTTTGTAGGCAATGATCGCCAACGATTCCAGCGCGGACCGGGACAGTTTCGCCGCCGTCTTCACCTTATCCAGCCGTTTGATCCACGGGGCATAGTCCTGCTTCGTGACGAATCGGTACCCGCCCGCGACAACAGCCAATCGCATCCCGCGCCCGTCTTGCTCGAGCGCCTGACCGAGGGTTTCCAGTGCCGCCTCGACTTCACCCTTCGGTATGTTTCCCATCACCGCGACAAGACGCGCTAAGGACAGTGGCTCGGAGGCAACGAAGAGCAGGGCTTCGAGGATGGCTTGGAGCTCGCCCATACTTTGCACCTGATTGTCATCGACGCTCTCAACAGGAGGTGCTCCATTCACCTCTCCGATCTTTATCGTGTCGGCTTCCGGCATATCTTGCGCCACATCCACTATCAGCGGAGTCATGCTCCCCTCCATTCCGTATCGACATCTTCGATTTCTGCTGGATCAGGCACCAAGGAGAACATCCGTGAGACCAGAATCGGTCCGAATGTTTCTGCCTGGAACACACGGACGACCCGCAGCCGCATCAACTCAAGTAACGCCAAGAACGTCACGACCACCACCATTCGATGGCTCGATCCCTCGAATAACGCCGCGAACGAGACCGAATCTTTGCCCTCAAGCGTTTCCAGAATGAGGTTCATCCGCTCGCGAACCGTGAGATTGTCGGGAACAATCTCGATCAGACGGCTCGCGGGATTCCGTTCAAGCACGTCCTTGAGCGCATCAACCAGATCAAACAGCGAGACATTGTCTAAAGGAAGATCCTCCTCAACCTCTTCTTCAACCGAGAGCGCGTGCTCACGCCAAAAGATTTCACGCCACATTTTTTCCTGGTCATCGAGCTGACGTGCCGCCTGCTTGTAGGCCTTATATTCAAGCAACCGCCGAACGAGCTCTTCCCGTGGATCGGGCCCTTCTTCGTCATCGTCGGTCGTCTCATCCACCGGCAGCAGCATTTTGGACTTGATCTGCAATAACGTCGCCGCCATGACCAAAAAATCCCCTGCCACGTTGAGATTGAGTTCCTCCATAGCCTCCAGGTACTCGAGGTATTGTTGGGCAATCATCGCGACCGGAATATCGTAAATATTGATCTCATTCTTCTTGATGAGATGAAGCAACAAGTCCAGTGGCCCTTCGAAATTATCGATGCGGACCTGGTAGGGCAGCTCTGTTTGTTCAAAATCTTCGGCTTGTGTATCCACGATGTGTTTATATCAACTTATGGGGTGAGGGGCAAGTCTGATCCTATATGTTGGGGATCCTTCAAGCGCTCTTCACTTATGCCTCACGGCATAGGCCACCAACAAGGCCGCCACGACGAGCAATACTAAGGTGAGGCCATATTGTCCATTTCGAGCTTGAAAAAAGCCGGACGACTGGGCCGGTTCCAGCCGCTTTATGTGGGCCAAAAGCGGTGGCTGGTCAAACCGTGCCTGTGCCAAATCGTCTTGTTGTCTGAACTCACCCCGTGAGAAGTCCGCAGACCCCAGAAACTGGGCACCGGCAAACTCCGCCTCGCTTTCGAAGACCGTAAATGAAAAGAAGGTCTCGCGGCTGAAGATGGCTTCACGAAAACTGACCCGGCTCTTGAAACGACTCCCTGAAAATCCTGTTCCCAAACCGAACCTGGACCGCTCAAACGTTGTCGGCTGCTCAAAACTCACCTCCAGAAACTCCGCCATGCCGTCGAACAGCGCGGCGGTACAATTCACCGACCCACGAAATACGGACCGATGAAATCTGGTGCTGGGGCCAAACTTGGTCTCCCGACAACCCACCGGCTGGGCGAACTGTCCCTGAACGAAATAGGCTTCTTTCTCGAATGTGGCTCCTGAAAATTCGACCGACTCGTGGAACACCGACCGTGAGAGATCCACGCCCTCCTTGAAATGGGATCTGGAAAAGTCAACAGGCCCTTCAAACCGAAGCGTGTCGTCAGATGACCGATGGCGCACGGCGCCCAACACCACAGACTCTCTTAGGCGCAGGGCCTTGCGGACAATTCGCTGCCCGTTCCCGCCGGCACGATCCTCTTGGTTCGTTCTCTCCGGCGCAGGGACCGGTGCGCGTGACATCGGTTGTACAGCAAGGTGATCGAACAGAAGATCCCCGCGCACAATCACCCCAAGGAGATCAACAGGACGCCCCTTGGCGATCGCTTCCATAACGGCTTCGCCACGCACAGCATGGGCTTCCCGCTCAGCCGGTGTACAGCCGGGCGAGAGATGGATCACAAGACCCGCTTCACTTCCAGTCGCGAGTGCCTCGGCAACGCATACCGCATCGGCTTCTGGCGGATACGTCACCATGGCGCATACAAGCACCAGCAACGCCACATACCAGCAAGACCACATCTGCTTCCGGACATCCACAGACAGGCCAAATGAGCAAAGAGGAATCAAGGTTCTGTCCATGTTGCAGGGGGAGAGCAATGAAACGTTCGGAAGGGAATGAAACACCGCCGCTGGAATTGATCGATTCCAGCGGCGGTATGTGGAAGCGATGAGCGACTCAGACCTAACGTCCCTTACTTCCGTCTATGATGAGTTCCCTCGAACGGAGCCGGGACGATCACTGAAGGACGAGATATCAGTTATTTCGATATTCGTCGTCCAACAAATCTTCGGACTTCTCGATCAGCTCGTCTCCGTCATCATCGGCGTCTAGGTCCAATTCTTCTTGGACATCGTCTTCTTCGGCCTCGCCCTCCACATCCAGCTCTTCGCCGGCGATCTCATCTTCTTCATCAAGATCGACATCGGCCGGTTCCATGGGCATGACCGGTTTAGCCGCCATGGGCTTACGCGGAGCCACGGCCTCTTCTCCGGCGATTTTCTTAGTGGATGCGATTGGTGGCCCGGCCTTGGGCGCGGCCTTCTTCACGGATTTGCCGGCCGCTTTCTTGACGGCCTTTTTCTTCGAGACCGGTTTGGACGCCTTGACAGCCGCACGCTTTTTCACTGTTTTCTTGACCGCCTTTTTCTTCGGCAACGGGGTAGCTTTTTTCTTCCGTGACGATTTTTTCGTGACGGCTTTCTTCTTCTTGTTCGCCATTCCGATTCCTCCTCTTCGTTTCAACGCGGCGCGACGGCCTCCATCTAGCATGAACGAACAGCCTCTTGCAACCACCCCGATCTTGATTTCCGGTGATCGGCTCTTTCGCCGTTTCTTAGCCCGCATTATTCATGACGGTTCGTCGCGAAATCGCGGAGCCGCGTGGCGAGAGCGGCGCGCAGAGCCCGGAGGACCTGAGGCATACTCGTGCAGTACGTCGAAGGCGAGGGCGAGCCCGCCCACCAAAGGCTTGTCGCAGCAGCGGATCAGTGATTGCAGCAGAAACGCTCGTGAATAATGCGGGTTAGGATTCAATAGGAGACCGATCTTGGTGCCCGACAAGGGGATGGCAGAGTGTTCCCAAGCGATCCAGCTCAATCCCATGCTATGATGCGGCCACAGAAAAAACGAGCCTGAATCCTCCGCTTCATTCCCGGCTCTTAGGAACCAACCGGCTTGTAAGGAGTACCGCCGACGTGAACCGAGTACACATCGTGACGATTGCCTTAGGGATCGGAGCCGCCGCGGGTGGGCCAGCCCTGGACCTTTCCCCCGCCACCCAGATTCTCATGGAGAACGGATCGCCCTATTACGTTCCTGCCACCGCCACGGTGACGAGCGGCACGCCCATTCGCTGGGATAATCCGACGCCCACCCACCATACCGTCACCCACAGTGACTGTGTGAAGGAAGACCGTCCATGCCTGTTCGATTCGGGGACGGTCGCCCCGGGAGGACACTTTACAGTGCCGGGCTTGCCGGCCGGCCGTTACCCCTATCAGTGCAGTATCCATCCCATCATGCGAGGCCAGGTAGTAGTGACTGACGATCCTACGACCCCGTCTCAGCTGTAAACACACCGATCATCATCTTGCACGATGGCTGATCGCTCCTGTAGGCTGCTGGAGCTCATCACCAATACACTGCTCGCCATGAAACCCGCTGCCGCCCTTCATGCCCCCTGGAGCTTGACTGGAGAGGCCCTAAGCCTCCTTGCCTGGCAC
>JBKKBQ010000081.1:0-8040 GCA_046714015.1 Nitrospira sp. | reverse complement strand
CTGGGGTGAGCATGTTCAAGGGAATGGAATCCGGCTTGACGTCACGCAAGGCCGTTGCCAGCTCGATCAGGTCCTCGTTGCTCTCACCCATGCCAACAATACCGCCGGAACAAATTTCCAATCCCGCTGCGCGCGCATTCTTGATCGTCGCCAGTCGGTCTTGGAAGGTGTGGGTGGTGCAGATCGACGCGTGGAAGGCTTCACTGGTGTTCAAATTGTGATTGACCCGATCGACGCCGGCGGCTTTCAGGCGTTTGGCTTGGGATTCGTTCATCAGGCCGAGGGAACAACAGATCTGAATCGGGATTTCCTGCTTAATGGAGCGTACGGCTCCGGCAATTTCGTCGATCTCCCGATCCAGCGGGCTGCGCCCGCTGATGACGATGCAATAGCGCTGGGCTTTAGAGGCGGCAGCTTGTCGGGCCCCTTCGATCATTTGTTTCTGTGGGAGCAGGTTGTATCGCTCGATGGGCGCCGTCGAAATCGAAGACTGCGAACAGTAGTGGCAGTCTTCCTGACAGGCGCCGCTTTTGGCATTCTGAAGCATCTGCAGGCGAACGGTCCGTCCGAAGTATGTGGATCGGACTTGAAAGGCCGCATGCAGCAGGGCGAGCAATTCATCGTCAGGTGCATTCAAGACTGAGCGAGATTCGTCTCTGGTCAAGGGTTCATCATTGAGGGCCTTGTCGGCCAACGTCGTATAGATCATGGAATCCTCAAAAAGTGGCGATGTGGTGATGATTCGCTACGCTGCTGACCTGTTGACTCAAGGAGCTAGGCTCCACAAATCCAGCAAGTCAAACAATCAGCAGGCGCTGGCGGGAAACCTACACGGTTTCAAACGGAGAAGCAATGCCTTGATAAGGAACGGAAGGGACGGAGGAAGGCTCTCCGGCCGAGCCGGCAGCGGTTTGACCGGCTTCAAGCCAGGGGAGAGCGGTGAGCGTGTTCCACTTGGCGCAACGACGGCAGCGGCCCGACCATTCGACTGATTCCTGTCGGCACTGGGTGCAGATATACGGGACCACGACCCGCTTCTTGAAGCTGAGGGCCTTCTTCAATTCAACGATCGCCTCTTCGAAATGCTGTTTCCGCAAGTACAGGTTGGCCATGATCTTGTGGTAGTCCAATAGATGCTCCTGCGGCCCTTCAATCGTCGACAGATGGTCGAACGCCTCATCCACCATTTCCAGACGATAGTAGAGCTTGCCCAGATAGAATTGCAGGACCGGATTGTGCGGGTCTTGCTGCAAGGCCTCCTGATACACCCGGAGGATCTCGCTGGGCTCGCCTTGATCCAAGAAGAGCTCTTCCAGCCGGTGTAAAATGATCACGCTCCGCGTCCGCGAGTAGACCTTTTTCAGGATTTCGACGGCATCCTTCGTCTTGCCTTCGTGGATCAGGATTTCGCCGATTCCGATATAGGCAGGCAGGAACCCGCGGTCCTTTTTAATCGCTCCCCTGAAATATCGCCGAGCCTTGTCAGGATGGCCACGTTCGAGCAGCTGGCGCCCGACTTCATACAGGCATCCGACGAGGAGTGCCTCTTCCGCCTGTTTTTCGGGTGGGGGTAAATTGGCTTTGAGTAGACGATGTTGGATTTCGAGCGCCTCGCTCCACCGCTCCATGCGGATATTGAGGTTCCGCTTCCGAATGAGTGCCGTCAGGTTGTCCGGTTCAATCTTGAGAATTTTCTGGAGGGTCTGCAGCGCTTCCTCGTAACGTTTGGCGTCTTCCAAATCCTTGCCCAATTCCAACAACACTTCGATGTTCCGATCGTCCACCCGTTGCGCATGCTGATGAAGTCGGATGGCCTCAGGAAAGTTCTGCTCTGATCGATGGATATTCCCCAGCCACAGGAGCGAATCGACTCGATTGGGATCGATGGCCAGGGCCTTCTCCAAGAGGGTGATCGCCTCGCTGGTGCGTTTCGACATAAACGCATGGGTTCCGTCCCTGTGAAGGGTATCGACCTTCTCCTTGCGACGGACGAGGCGGTTGCTGCGCCAGTTTAAGATCAGGTGCGCCGTTTGCTGCAGCCCCACGACAAAAGTCGCGAGTACCGCGCCACATGCCATGGAAATCAACACCAGTGTGACAGGACTCAGCTCAAACTCGGCGCCGGGCCCGGTATGGACGACGACAGTTCCCGGGTTCAGTTCGCGGAAATAACTGTAAATGAACACGCCGGCGCTGATGAGGAAAATGGTGATCAGCAGTTTGAACATGGCCTAGATCATCTTCCGTGAAGTCGCCTTCTGGATCATGGGTCTCTTCGGTGTCGCAGTCGGAGTCGACGCATTGTCTGGAACCGGGATAGACCGTGCGTCGCTCCACAGACGCTCGAGCGCATAATGCGAGCGCGTGTCTTGTCTGAACACATGGGCGACGACATCGCCGAAATCGATCAGAACCCACTGGCCCGATGTTGTGCCTTCGAGGCTGAGTGGCCGTTGGCCCACGCGAGAGAGTACATCGGCGACGGAATCAGCGATCGCGCGTGTCTGCCTGTCGGATTCAGCCGACGCAATGACCAAGTAATCAGCGATTGACGTAAGCGGGGCGACGTGGAGGATTTGGACATCAAGGGCCTTCTTGTCGAGCATCGCCCTGGCTACGGCGAGGGCGGTGGCCTTAGATGCGCGTGCGATTGAGATCCTCCTGATAAAGGCTATGCCGAAGTATATAAAATTCTACCGGGGAGGGCAACATATTTGCCAGCGGTAGTCCGTTCCGCACTCTCCGTCTAATTTCTGAGGCAGAGGTTGGACAGGGCGGAAGGGCCAGGCAGGTGACTCCCGGAGCAGAGGGGATGGCGATGTCCAGCCTGTCTAGGACACCGGTGTCCAGCCCTGTCAGTTCATTAGGATCGAGTCTGGGAAGCAGTGACATTGCCGTCAGCGTCTGGAAAGATTGCCCAGGCCTGGGAACGACCACGAAATGGCAGATCCGTAAGAGCTCTTGTGGTGCTTTCCAGGTAGGGAAGTCGAGAAACGCGTCGAGTCCAATGATAAAGAATAACTCAGCGGATGGGTCATGGAGGTGTTGTAATGCGTGGACGGTATCAATGGAGTACGATTTTCCCGTTCGCCGCAGTTCAATGTCCGATACATCAAACTCTGGAGTATCGGCGATTGCGAGGCGCACCATTTCGAACCGATGGGTTGCTGGAGCGAGCGAGTCATCGGGCTTATGGGGCGGATCCCCAGTCGGGATGAAGAGAACTCGGGATAGCTGTAGGCATTCATAGACGTGATGAGCAATGGTCAGGTGACCATGATGAATAGGATTGAAGCTTCCACCGAGCAGGCCCAATTTCAGTACTGAGTGCTGAGGATTTAAAAAATTCATAACTCAGGACTGAGGACCCAGAACTCAGCACTAGAGGATGACTAAATTGTCTCGGTGGATGACTTCCTCATACTCTTGGGGTCCGAACCGTTCATGAATGTCCGCGGTCTTGAGGCCTTTCATCTGGCCTAATAAATCGGACGACACGTTCACCAGGCCTTTTGCGAATTCCTTTCCGTCCGTATCGAGGCAACTGACAGGATCACCGGCTTCAAATGATCCCGTCACCTGGAGGATGCCCGATGCCAGCAGGCTTTTCCCTCGCTTGGTTAAGGCTTCCACCGCCCCCTGGTCGAGATGGATCTGGCCGCGGGGGCGGAGTGTAAAGGCAATCCAATGTTTACGGCTGGTCAGTCGGCGTTCCCGGGCGAGAAAGAGACTGCCACCGGGTCGCCCGCCAAGGACCGTCTGGAGGAGTCCGGCCCGCTCGCCGTTGAGCACTAACGTCGGGATTCCGTACTCGCCGACTTTCTTGGCGGCTCGAAGCTTCGTCGCCATTCCGCCGGTCCCCTCGAATGTGCTGGACACTCCTGCCAGACGCTCGATATCGTGGGTAATCTCCATAATCAGCGGAATCAAGGTCGCCGACGGGTTTTTACGCGGATCTTCCGTATACAACCCATCGACATCGGAAAGAATCACCAGCAAGTCTGCATCGGCCAGGTGAGCCACTTCGCTCGCGAGGGTGTCGTTGTCGCCGACCCTGATTTAATCGACCGCGACGGTATCATTTTCATTGATGATGGGCACGATACCGAAACCGATGAGTGCGGCGAGCGTATGGCGAGCGTTGAGAAATCGGCGGCGATCAGTGAGATCCTGGTGGGTGAGCAGAATCTGGGCCACTTGAATATTGAGACGTTCAAACGCTTTTTCATATGCCCACATGAGCCGGCTCTGCCCCACGGCCGCCGCTGCCTGCTTGATCGGGAGGCTCTTGGGGTACTCCTTCAGCTGCAACTTTCGGATACCGGAGACAATGGCACCGGAAGAGACCACCAAGATTTCACGACCCTCTGTCCGGAGTGTCGCGATGTCATCAGCCAATCGCTCGATGTGTTGAGGACGCAGACCTTCCGCGCGCGAGGCGATCAGGCTGCTGCCGATCTTGATGACGATCCGCTTCGCTTGTCCTAAGAGCTTGTCTCGCATGGCGTCTTTCGCAAACGCTCGACCTGCTTCCCGAGGTAGGTGATCAAGTCATCGAGGCCTTTATTCGTGGCGGCTGAAATCGGCAAGCAGGGATAGCCGTTGAGGCGACAATAGGTCTGCAGCCGGGCAAGCCGTTCGCTCGTGCCCATCACATCGATCTTGGTCGGAACAACGGCGAATGGGCGTTGGGTGAGCCCACCGTCATAGGCGGCAAGTTCTCGCCGTAAAGTCTCAAAGCCGACCACCGGATCCTCAGGGGCCCAGTCTGAGACATCGATCAAGTGGAGCAAGAACGCAGTACGTTCGATATGACGGAGAAACTGCACGCCCAGGCCTCTCCCTTCATGGGCGCCTTCGATCAGGCCGGGAATATCGGCCACGACAAAACTTCGGTCGGATCCCCACCGGACGACGCCGAGATTGGGAATTAGTGTGGTGAAGGGATAGTCGGCAATTTTCGGACGTGCTGCGGAAATCGCGGCGATGAGCGTCGACTTGCCGGCGTTGGGAAAACCAACCAGCCCGACGTCGGCCAACAGTTTCAGTTCAAGACGTAATGTTCGTTCTTCGCCCGGAGTTCCAGGAGTGCATTTCGTCGGCACACGATTGACCGAGGTGGCGAAGTTGCTGTTTCCTTTTCCGCCGCGTCCTCCTTGGGCGATCACGGCCGTTTGGCCATCTTCAATGAAATCCGCAAGTATTTCTCTCGTCTGGTCATCGTAAACGATGGTTCCGACGGGAACAGTAATGGTCAGATCTTCTCCGGAACGGCCGGTGCAATTGGAGCCTCCGCCATGTCGCCCATCCTGCGCTTCATAATGCCTTTGGTAACGGAGGTCGAGGAGGGTCGTCAACCGATGAGATGCGGTCATGACGATGTCGCCACCGTCGCCTCCATCCCCGCCGTCCGGGCCTCCGCGCGGAACAAACATCTCTCTCCGGAAACTGCAGATGCCGTTTCCGCCACGACCGGCTCGTACCGTGATGTGTACTTCATCGACAAACATACTCTGTCAGCGTTCCGCAGGCGGCTCAACAACTGCGATGAGAAAGTATACCCGAGCCTGACCCGAGAGGGAGAGAGAATTTATCAGTGTGATCGTAACGGAGAGGGCAGAAAAGAGAATCAGGATTTGGTCGGAACAGGATATACGCTGACTTTTCGTCTGCCGCGTCCACCTTCGAACTTGACCACACCGCTCATTTTTGCAAATAGGGTATGGTCTCTCCCAAGGTCCACATTGAATCCGGGGAAAAATTTGGTGCCGCGCTGGCGCACGATAATGCTGCCGGCCGTCACAGTCTGACCACCATAGGCCTTCACGCCCAAATATTGGGGATTGCTGTCACGGCCGTTACGTGATGATCCGCCACCTTTGTTTGTTGCCATGGTAAGTCCTTCCTAATCCCTCTACGCCGTCGCAATATTCGTAATCAACAGCTGGGTGAACCCTTGCCGGTGTCCACGGGTGCGGCGATAGTTCTTGCGACGCTTCTTCTTAAAAACGGTAATCGATCGAGTCCGCCCGTGGCGCACTATTTCAGCCATGATTTTGGCGCCACTGATAAGAGGCTGTCCGATCACAAGCCCGGCATCGCCATGCACGAGACGGACTTGGTTGAGCTCAATCTGGGCTCCGACGTCGCCCTGTAAGCTTCCGACCTGAATCGTAGAGCCGGCTTCGACTCGATATTGTTTGCCACCTGTTTCAACGATCGCGTACATATCCTTCTCCAAGCGTGAGGAACGGTTCATTTAACATGGGGATATGAGGGGTGTCAAGCTCAACGAGGAGCGTCTAGAGACGATTGATTACTTATAGATCACTCATAAGGCCCCCTCTTTAGGAGGCTATGAGGGAGATCGTGCCGACCAGTATGCTGAGCGTCACTATCGCGACGGCAGGGTTCCAGAATTTCTGCAATACAAACTGGGAGAGCGCAACGAGATCATGTCTCACACCAACAAGTTTGTGATCCGCACCTATCATCGGATTCCTGTTCGCTGCGTGGCGTACTATCTGGGCGGGGATTTCCTCGGAAAAGGAACGGTGATGAACCTCTGTCGTAACGGATTCCGCGTCCTGGGCGATCATCAGGTGGTCCCTGGGATGGAGCTGGTGGTCCGACTCACCCTGCCCGACAAAGATGAGCCGGTCGAAATCCAGCGTGTCGTTGTTCGATGGGTGCGCGGTCTGTTGTTTGGTGCCAAGGTCGTGACCATGAGTCCTGAAGGAGAAGATCGAGTCGGAACGTTTTTGAGCTCCCGCCTGCGCGCCTATTGCGCCTCTTCGTAGGCACTCACATCATCAGTCGAGCAGACTTTGAGTCAGTCGCCCACCTACTTGCTTGACCCACGTTCGACCTCACGCTATAGTCCCCCACGCCTACTCAGGCGGAACTGGTGCTATCCCTTGCTGGAGATCGCCCTCAATGTTGGAACCGGTTGAAAAGATGTGGATGGATGGGAAATTTGTGGGGTGGGGGGAAGCCAACGTCCATGTGCTCACCCATTCGCTCCACTATGGCCTCGCAGCGTTTGAAGGTCTTCGGTGCTACAAGGGGAAATCAGGATCCGCGATCTTCCGGCTTCAAGAACACGTCGATCGACTGTTTGATTCGGCCCATATCGGCATGATGACCATGCCCTATGACAAAAAGCAGATCACCGACGCCATCATCGAGACGGTCCGGGTCAATCGTCTCGATGCCTGTTACATTCGTCCGTTGGTCTACATTGGCTATGGAGCGATGGGCGTCCATCCAGGGGACAATCCGATTCGGGTGGGCATCGCTGCCTGGAGGTGGGGGGCCTACTTGGGGGACGATGCCTTGGCCAATGGGATGCGCGCCTGCATCTCGTCCTTTACGAGGCATCACGTGAATGTGTCCATGACCAGAGGGAAAATATCCGGGTACTACGTAAACTCCATCATGGCCAAACGGCAAGCGAAAGCCGATGGATATGACGAGGCGATTCTTCTCGATCCCGAAGGCTATGTGGCCGAGGGAACGGGGGAGAATGTATTCATCGTTCGCCGAGGCGTTCTCAAGACGACGCCGTTGACGTCGGTGCTCGAAGGGATTACGCGCAACTCCGTCATCCAACTGGCTCAAGAACGAAACATCCGCGTGATGGCGGAACGATTTACGCGCGATGAAATGTATATTGCCGACGAAGTATTCGTGACGGGAACCGCTGCTGAGTTGACTCCGGTCCGAGAAATCGACAACCGGCGCATCGGAAATGGTACACCTGGATCGATGACACGCACCCTCCAAGACGCCTTCTTTTCGATCGTGCGCGGGGAAGATCCCGTGCACGAATCCTGGCTAACCCGTATCTAATAGGCCGCAGCCCGAAAAACGTCAGCCGTCAATCGGGTAATCGAACCGGGACTCTCTCTCGGTCGACGAATGACGCGCTGACGAAAAGCAGGTCAGTGGCCGGCCGAGGGAGTCTCTCCAGAAGGATGCGAATCGCCTGAAGGCTGAGCGGGTGGTGCAGCCGGGGGAGTTGTCGGTTCGTTCTTAGGC